>JAISDE010000246.1 GCA_031265035.1 Peptococcaceae bacterium
CTCTGGCGGCGTTGCTCATTCTTGGCGTACCGCTGAGGGTACGCCCGCGAATTCCCGCCTTGCCAGAGGAAAAAATTCCGGCGCAAAATTTGTCAACTTTATTTCGTAACGATGCCTTAGGCCGGGCTGAGTCGGGCGGCTGACGGCGCGCGGAGGGAGCCAGGCTGAGGCCGGCGCCTGACGGCGCGTGGAGGGCAGGCTGGAGTTGGCGCCCGACGACGCGGCATAGGATCAAAAGGCGGTCGCCTGATGTGAGGGCGACCGCCTTTTGTGTGTTTGGTCATATTTACCGGTTATATTTAGGTTTAGGTCATATTTATGTGCCTTTCGCGCTTTTTACCTTGCCAAATCGCTCGGGCTGTTGTACACTATAATCGCCGAATTCTTTGATGCGGCAACTCGTTGAATGTAGTATGGCACGAGCATTTTCCGTCAGGCTGGGCGGTGGCGGACGGCGGGAGGGGATTGCGTATTGTCGGAGGCGAGGGGTAAATTGTCGAAAGCGAGAGAAAGGCGCCTGAATGTCGGGGCGACCGGCGAGATAGAGCCGGTGGCCGGCCACCGGCATAAGCTGTTGATCCTGCTACTGATTTTGGGCCTGACCATAGTTCTTTCCATTACATTGGGGCGTTACCCCATCTCCCTGCGGGAAATGAGCGGTATATTGCTGGCCAAGGTGGTTGATATAGAGCCTTTTTGGACTGTTCAACAGGAGACGATTTTTTTTAATACCAGGCTGCCCCGCATTTTTTTGGCCTGTTTGGTGGGCTGTTGTCTTGCCGCCGCCGGCGCCGCTTATCAGGGCGTGTTTCAAAATCCCATGGCGGCTCCCGATATTTTGGGCGCGTCAAGCGGGGCGGCTTTTGGGGCGGCTTTGGCGATCCTTTTGAGCAAGGGCGGGCGTCTGACCACAATTTTCGCTTTCGTCGCCAGCCTCCTGTCTATTGTCCTGGTGCTGTTTATCAGCAGCCGGGCAAAGGGTAAAAAGCTTTTGAGCCTGATTTTGGCCGGGATCATGGTTTCGTCGCTTTTTACCTCCGCCACATCGTTTATCAAATTGGTGGCCGACCCCAATGATCAGCTGCCGGCGATTACTTATTGGCTGATGGGCTCGCTGGCCAAAACCAGGATGCGCAGTCTTTTGTTTGCCATTCTTCCCATGGCCGCCGGGCTGATACCGCTGTTGCTGCTGCGCTGGCGGATTAATTTGCTCACGCTCAGTGACGACGAGGCGAAGACCATGGGTATTCCCGTGCGCCGGATCCGGGTTATTGTTATTTTGTGCGCCACTCTGATCACGGCGGCCAGCGTCTCGGTCAGCGGCATGATTGGTTGGGTGGGGCTGATCATACCCCATCTGGCCCGGCGAATTATCGGCGGCAATTACCGGCATCTGATGCCGGCGACTATGTTGTGCGGCGCCATATTTTTGCTGGCGGTGGATAATGTGTCCCGGAATCTGCTCTCGACGGAGATACCCATCGGGATACTCACCGCTTTTATTGGCGCGCCCTTTTTCCTTTGGCTGATCACCAGGGAGGGGGAAGTGGTATGAGCGGTGAGCTAGCCAAAGCCGCCGGCCAGGAAGCCGGGCCGGGCATTGATGTGCGCCGCCTCAGTTTTTCCTATGACATCCGGCGGCCGACCGGGAGCGACAGCGAGATACTCCGGGAGGTCAGCTTTCAGGCGCCGCCGGGCAGGCTGCTGGCGGTACTGGGTTCCAATGGCGCCGGCAAAACCACGCTGTTTCGCTGTATGCTGGGGTTGTTGCGGGGCTATACCGGCGAGGTGCTGCTGGATGGGGCGTTGATCAATGAGCTGCCCGCCACCGAGCTGGCCAGGAAGATCGCTTATGTGCCCCAATCCCATTATCCCGCTTTTAATTACAGTGTTTTTGACATGGTGCTGATGGGCACGACGTCCCGGGTCGGTTATTTTTCGGCGCCTGGCCCCCAGCAGGAGGCGGTGGCTGAGAAGGCGCTGGAGCGGCTGGGGATTGGCCATCTGCGGCGGCGGGGATATATGCAGATCAGCGGCGGCGAGCGACAGTTGGTTTTGATCGCGCGGGCGCTGGCGCAACAGGCCAGATTTATCGTAATGGATGAGCCGACGGCGAATCTGGATTATGGCAATCAGTTGCTGGTGCTTTCGCAGATCAAGCGGCTGGCCCGGGAGGGTTATAGCGTGATTCAATCCACCCATAACCCGGATCACGCCTTTATGTTCGCTGATATAGCTATGGCGCTACGGCACGGCCGGGTCAGGGCTTTCGGCCCGCCAGCCCAAGCGCTGACCGCCGATTTGATCGGTGAGCTTTACCATATTAAGGTCAGGGTACGACAGGACGAGTGGGGTACCCGCAGCTGCGCGCCGGCGCTGGAATCCCTTGACGGCGCGGCGGCCGGGGCGGACAGGTAGGAGAGGGGGGACACACACTACCAAGGGCAGTTTGTATTAAGAAGAATACGTATGAATAGCGAGTCACAAGAAACGTCAGACACAAGAAAGGAAACAAAAAACATGAGAAAAAAATCACCCGCGTTGCTCACAAGCATTTTCTTTATGGTATCCTTGCTGATTTTATCCGCGCTGGCCGGCTGCGGCGCCGGCGCCGCCCCGGGCACACCGCCCACCGGCCAGACACCGGCGGCGACGACGCCCGCTGGGACGGATACACCGGCAACGCCGGACGCGCCGGAGACCCCGCCGCCGGCGGGAGCGGCGACCGTCGCTTTTGTCGACAGCGCCGGCCGGGAAGTGGAAGTGCCCGCCCAGATAACGAGAGTGTCTCCCAGCGGCGCGCTGGCCCAGATGTTTATTCAGGCTTTGGCGCCGGATCTGCTGGTGAGTATCGCCGGCGATTTTAGCGCCGCCGCCGAGCCGTACATAGCCGAAAATCTTCGCCAACTGCCGGTGGTCGGTCAATTTTATGGCACCGATAACCTGAATATTGAGGAAATCGCCAGTATCGGCCCGGAGCTAGTTATTGATATCGGCGAGCCCAAAAGCAGCATTGTGGAGGATATGGACAGCATCACGGACGCCCTGGCTATCCCCGCCGTCCACATTACCGCCACGCTGGCCACCACCGGCGACGCTTTCCGCGCCCTTGGCGAGTTGCTGGGCCGGGAGGCGGCGGCGGAGAGGATCGCGGCTTTTTGCGACACCGCGTATGCCGACGCTCTCGCCATTATGGCTCAGGTAGGCGAGGATAATAAAGTCCCTCTCCTGTATTTGCTGGGCGACGGCGGCCTCAATGTGATAGCGGCCACCTCGTTTCACGCTGAGCTAATCGATCTGATCGCCGACAACATAGCGAAGGTGGATAGCCCCTCGTCCCGGGGAACCGGCAATGAGGTGGATTTGGAGCAGCTGCTGCTTTGGGATCCCGAGGTCATTATTTTCGGCCCCGACAGCATTTATGACACAGTGGCGGCGGATACCGTCTGGCAGCAGATGAAAGCGATCCAAAACGGCGCTTATTATGAGATCCCCTTGGGGCCGTACAACTGGATGGGGATACCGCCCTCGGTCAACCGGTTTTTGGGTATGCTGTGGCTGCCCAAGCTGTTGTATCCGGAGTACGCCAATTACGATTTGTATGAGAAGGCAGCGGAGTATTACAAGCTGTTTTATGATTTCGATTTGTCCAGGGATAATTACGACCAGCTGACGGCCAAGGCTCTGCCGGCCGGCCAGCGCTAAGGCGGCGGCGCGGTAAGGCGGCGGTAAGGAGTAGTAAGGAGGCGCCGGCTGACAGATGGCCGACGGCCTGGGAATAAATCGGCAGTTATTATTGGGCGCTCAACGCTTCCGTCCCGGAGGTGTTGGGCGCTTTCCATATAATTTTGGTAATTTGGGGCAAAACGTTTTAGTAATTTGGGGCAAAACGTTTTAGTAATTTGGGGCAAAACGTTTTAGTAATTTGGGGCAAAACGTTTTAGT
>JAISDE010000031.1 GCA_031265035.1 Peptococcaceae bacterium
TGCTTTATCAGAAACTCATGAACGAGTACAACAGTATGGTGAAACCCAATGTCGCGGCCATGCTTGAGCACGCGAAAACAGGTATGCCTCAGGAGCAATTGCTGGCAGAACTGGCCACAATGACCGACGCTACCGATGCCATAGCGGCGGATATGAGGGATCTCACCCAAGAGCGTCTGGAAGTTATGAGCGCCGCCAGCGACGGCGCGATAAAAACGCGATTGGAGCTTCTCTTTATCATTATAGCGATCATCATAGTGGCTTTATCAATCTCGATTTTCCTGGCGCTCTATATTTCGGGACTCATCAGCAAGCCCCTCGCCCCTCTCACCACCTTTATGAAACAGGCCAGCTCCACCGGCGATATCGACCTGAGACCGGACGATATCGCTATAATTAGCAAATATGGTTTGGTAAAGGATGAGCTGGGCCAGCTCATCGAGGCCGCCGCTTCCTTTGTGCAACGCGTCAACGGGGTAAGCAAAACCCTTGAGACTATCGCCGACGGTGATCTTACGGCGGAGATAGTCTCACTGTCCGATAAAGATGTGCTGGGGCTTTCGCTGCAAAAAATAGTAGCCAGTCTCAACCGCACGTTCAGTGAGTTTAATATTTCCGCCGCGCGGGTATCGACAAACGCGCGCCATGTTTCCTATAGCGCGCAGACGTTGGCGCAGGGCGCGACAGAACAGGCCGCGTCCATTGAGGAGCTTTCAAGCTCCATCACGGAGGTCGCGGGAAACACCAAGAAGAACGCGTCGAAGGCGGGACAAGCCACTAAACTCGCCGACACGATAAAGGGCAACGCGGAAAAAGGCAGGCGCCAGATGGATGAGATGATGTCCGCTGTCAGTGACATCAATCAGTCCAGCAAGGATATCGGTAAAGTGATCAAGGTCATTGACGATATCGCGTTCCAGACCAACATACTCGCGTTGAACGCCGCCGTGGAGGCGGCGCGGGCAGGGCAGCACGGCAAAGGTTTCGCGGTCGTGGCCAGCGAGGTGCGCAATCTGGCCGCCAAGAGCGCGGAAGCCGCCAAGGGTACCGGGACACTCATTGCCAACTCAATTGATAAAGCGGAACACGGTGTGCGCATAGCCGAAGAAACCTCCGCGAGCCTTGAGGAGATCGTATCAGGCATCAACGAAAGCGGCCAGCTTGTCATGGAGATAGCTCAGGCGTCCGAGGAACAGTCCCTTGCCATTTCGCAAATCAATATCGGTGTCGACCAGGTAGCGCAGGTAGTGCAGCAAAACAGCGCTACCGCCGAGGAAAGCGCCGCCGCGTCGGAGGAAATGAGCAGCCAAGCGACCCTGCTGCAAGAGCTGATCGCGCAGTTTAAGATTAAAGATGCCTAAAGACGGCGATTAGGAGGGGAAACGGTGAAGATGCCTAAAGACGGCGATTAGGAGGGGAACCGGTGAGGTGTGATAGGTAGGCTTTGAAGCCGGCTTTATCCAGCCGGTTGGCCAGCGTCAGATAAATCACCAGGCTGGCGCCGGCCTGCAGCGCGTTGGCCGGTACCTCGGCCAGCGGCGCCAGAGCGCTGCCGGTCATGAGCCAGGCGGCGGCGTAATACCCGCCCACAGTGATGGGGAAGGCCGCTATGGCCGCGAAAATATTTCTGCCGCACCAGAGGGTGGGCTTGACCGCGGTAAACGATAGGGTCAGGCAAGCCTTGATGATCAGGGTGAAGGGCGCCCAATGCCCATAGCCCGTCAAGACATCCGCCAAAAACCCGCCCATCCCGGCGGCGACGGCGGCTTGGGGCAGCGGCAGGACAGACGCCGCCAGATAGATGAGGGCGTCGCCGATATGTACATAACCGTTGGCGGTGGGGATCCGGGGCAGATAGGCGGTAGCGGTCAAAATCAAGGCGGCGAATAGACCGGTCAACACAAGAGGGAATAGCCTCGCTGATCTCATGCCCTCTCCCAACTCAACCCGCCGCCTGAATCATCGCCCAATAAGACGCCGCCTTCAGGCCGGCGCCGCCGATCAGCGCCCCGTCGATGTCCGGCATGGCCAGATAGCCGGCGATATTTTCCGGTTTGGCGCTGCCGCCGTATTGGATCCTGACCTGATCCGCCGCCGTCGCGCCGTATGCCTCCCGCAACCATTGCCGCAGCAGGCCGGCGGTTTCCTGGGCGTCCGCCGCCTGGGCGCTCTCGCCGGTACCAATGGCCCAAACCGGCTCATAGGCTATCACCAGCGTATCGCAAATCGACGGGTCGAGACCGGCCAGCGCCCCCGCCAGCTGGCCCTGACAGACGCTGGCCATCTCGCCGCCCCGGCGTTGGGCCAGGGTCTCACCTACGCAGAGAATCGGCTTTAATCCCTCGCTTAACGCCGCTTTCACTTTCTCGTTCAAAAAGGCGTCGGATTCCCCAAAATACTGCCGGCGCTCGGAATGGCCGATAATCGCGTATGACGCCCCGGCTTCCCGCAGCATGGACCCGGATATCTCGCCGGTATAAGCGCCCTCCTTTTGGGGATAAAGATTTTGTCCGCCCAGTTCCACCGGCGAGCCGGCCAGGGCGTCCCGCAAGACCGCCAAAGCGGTGAAAGGCGGGCAGACTACTATCTCGCATTGGCCGCCCCCGCGCTCCTTGAGCAGAGCCAGCAACTCGGCGGCGAAAGCCGTCGCCTCCGCTGTTGTTTTGTACATTTTCCAGTTAGCCGCTAAAATCGGTCGCCGCATGAGACGCCTCCTTAACATTGTCCGCGATATTATCTACTCAGCATTATCTATTACTCAGCATTATCTACTTATCCCGCAAAATCTCGATGCCGGGCAGCTTTTTCCCTTCCAGCAATTCCAGGGAGGCGCCGCCGCCGGTAGACAAATGGCTCATTTGCTCGCCGCAGCCCGCCTGCCGCGCCGCCGCCACCGCGTCGCCGCCGCCCACCACCGTGATCCCGGGCGAGGCCGCCATCGCGCGGGCCACGCCGTTGGAGCCGCCGGCGAAAGGGGCCATCTCATAGACACCCAAGGGGCCGTTCCAGATAATTGTGCCCGCCCCGGCGAAAATCTCCGCCCAATCACTTACTGTCACCGGCCCGATATCCAGCGCCATCCAGCCCGCCGGTACCTGATCCGCCGCCACCACCCGGATATTAGCGTCCGGGCTGAATTCATCCGCCGCCACAAAATCCTTGGGATAGACCAGGCGGCACTTTTTTTGCCTTACCCGCGCCATCATTTCCCGGACAAGCTCCAATTTGTCCGTCTCGATCTTTGAGTCGCCCATGGCGTAGCCGTCGGCCGCCAGGAGGGTATTCGCCATAGCGCCGCCGAAAAGCATCTCGTCGGCCTTGTCCGCCAAATTCTCAATCAGGGCGATTTTGTCGGATACCTTGGCGCCGCCCATTACCACCACGAAAGGACGTTGGGGCCGCTCCACCGTCTCCCCCAAGGCGGCGATCTCCTTTTCCATCAGGAAGCCCGCCACCGCCGGCAAAAAGTGACCGATCCCCTCCGTGGAGCAATGGGCCCGGTGGGCCGCCCCAAAGGCGTCGTTGACGTAAGTGTCGCCTAAAGTAGAGAGAAAACGGCTGAACTCCCCGTCGTTTTTTTCTTCTTCCGCCCAAAAACGCGTGTTCTCCAGTAAAGCGGCCTGGCCAAATGGGATCGCCGCCGCCGCGGCCTGGATATCCTCCTCGGCGCCATAGGGGATGAACCCCACCGGCTGCCCCAAAAGGGTCGCCAGCCGATCCGCGACCGGCTTGACGCTCATTTCCGGCGCCGGCTTTCCTTTGGGCCGGCCTAAATGGGTCAGGATCAGCACAGCGGCGCCCTGGTCTAAAATGTACCGCAGCGTGGGCAATTCCGCCCGGATCCGAATATCGTCCCCAATCCCGCCGTCTTTAATCGGCACATTGAATTCCGACCGCAGCACCACCCGTTTGCCTTGCAGGGGAATATCCCGGATCGTCTTTTTCGCCATGAAATCATCTCCTCGTATTATTTTAGGGCCTATTTTAAATATCAATACCGCCGGCGCAAGGCCGTGCTGCGGATATTCAATTCCTCCCGGTATTTCGCCACAGTGCGGCGGGCTATCCTGGTGCCCTGATTCCCCAGCATGTCCGCGATTTGCTGATCCGTATATGGCTTGGCCGGGTTTTCCCCCCGAATCATTTCCCGAATCGTTTCCCGAATGCTTTCCGTGGACACGCTGCCCTTGTCGGCGCTTTCCAGCCCGGGCATAAAAAAGAATTTGAACTCGTAAACCCCGTGAGGCGTCTGGATGTACTTGTTGGCGGCGGCGCGGCTGATCGTTGACTCATGCACACCCACGTCGTCGGCGATCTGCCGCATGGTCAAGGGACGCAGGCCAGATACGCCCCGCAGGAAAAAATCGCGCTGGTACTTGATCAGGGCCTCCGTTACCTTGTGGATCGTGGAGCGGCGCTGCTCCAGGCAACGCATAAGCCAAGCCGCCTGGTTCAACTTGGTCTCCACATAGGCTTTCGCGGCCCGATCCTCCTGGGATTGCCCCATCAGCACCTTGGTATACGTCTCGTTGATCGTGATCCGGGGCAGGAAATTCTCGCTGAGAACGACGCGGAAATCCTCTCCCTGGCGCTCCACCACCACATCGGGCACAATATAGACCGTTTCCTCCGTCCCGGCGAATCCCACGCCGGGCTTGGGGTTGAGACGGCGGATCCGATCCACCAGCGTCTGGACGGCGGCAGGGGTCAGGGCCATCGCCTTGGCGATCCGAACCAGACCGCCCCGGCCGATATCCTCCAGATGATGGATGATTATCTGGCGCAAAAGCTCTTTATCCGTCTGCTCCAAAATCAGATGCTCCACTTGAAGCAGCAAGCACTGACGCAAATCCTGGGCGCAGACGCCGACCGGCTCCAGGCTTTGCAGCTGCCGTAGCGCCTCCAGCGCCAACGCCCGCTCACAGCCCAAATCCGCGGCCGCCTGCTCCGGCGTGATCGCCAGATAACCGCTGGAATTCAGGTTGCCGATAAAATATTCCCCGATCCGCCGGATCGCCGGCCGCAAGCTCATAAACCGCCATTGGCTCAGCAAATGCTCCTCCAAGGTGACCCGATTGGTCAGCATCGACTCATGGGGGCCGTCCTCCCGCATTTCCCGGGGCAGGCCCCTGATCTCGCTGTAATCCCGGCTCTTGCTGACGAATAATTCCCAGTCGATACGCTTGCTGGTTTCTTTGCCGGCCGTATCCTCCGGCTCGGAGGTCTCCAGCAAAGGGTTTTCCGCCAGGGCTTGGCTGGAAAATTCCAGCAGATCTGTTGTGGAAAGCTGCAAAATCTCAATCGCCTGCCGCAATTCCGGGGTAATGATTAGCTTTTGGGTCTGCTCAAGATGTAAGCCGATTTCCATGGGAACAACCCCCTCCTGTGTGTCCCGCCATCCCGCCAATACGCCTCGTTGAAATTATAGCACAAAGCGTGCCATTATTCAAAAAATATCTGAATGAAAATTTTTTCTTGCGTTTTGTCGATCCGGCCAGTATAATGGGGGACGTAGGCGCTCAGGCGCGTGTAGCACGGCGGATTAAACGGCGCTAACGGAACGGATCAAACGGCGCTAAAAAGATCTTGGTCGGCAGTATGTAGTACGGAAGGATGGTGTATATGGCTTTGGTCACGCTTAAACGCAGGCTTTTCCCTGTGCCCGGCCGGTTGGCGGGGGCAGGGGGCCTGTTTTTCTATTGCCCGCCGTCGGGACACTGAGGCATAATGATCCAAAACACCAAAAGACGGAGGGAAAGATCATGTTGATTAAAATACTTTTATTGCTCGTTTTTTTCGCTATTATTATAGCTATTGGCATATACTGCCGCCGCCGCGCCACCAACGTAGACAACTTTGTTTTGGGCGGCCGCTCTGTGGGGCCTTGGCTGACCGCGTTCGCCTATGGCACCTCCTACTTTTCCGCCGTGGTTTTTGTCGGCTACGCCGGGCAATTCGGCTGGAAATACGGGCTGTCCGCTATTTGGATCGGGCTGGCCAACGCCTTTTTGGGCAGCCTGCTGGCCTGGGTGGTGTTGGGCCGGCGCACCCGGATCATGACCAATCACCTGCAGGCGGCCACGATGCCGGAGTTTTTCGGCAAGCGTTACAATAGCCAGACCTTGAAGATAGTCGCCTCCGCTATTATCTTCATTTTCCTGATTCCCTACACCGCCTCGATTTACAATGGGCTGTCCCGCCTTTTCGGCATCGCGTTTAATAT
>JAISDE010000011.1 GCA_031265035.1 Peptococcaceae bacterium
TCTGGTGCCGACTTTGACGGCGGTGGAAAATGTGTGTATGCCACTGATGTTTGACGGCGCGCCAAAAGGCAGGCGGGAGAAGCTGGCGAAGGCGCTGCTGACCCAGATTGGCCTGGGCAAGCGCCTGCGCAACAAGCCGACGGAGATGAGCGGCGGCCAGCAGCAGCGGGTCAGTATCGCCAGGGCGTTGATCAATAATCCCAAGATTATTTACGCCGACGAGCCTACGGGGAATCTGGATACCAAAAATACCAAGGAAATCATGGACATTTTGATCAAGAGGGTACGGGAAAATGGCGTTACACTGGTGATGGTGACCCATAATCCGGAGTTGGCGGCATACGCTGACCGGGTGATTTATATGCGAGACGGCCAGATTCAAAAAATCCTGGATCAGCGTACCGGGGAGACCCAGGAATTCGCGGGTAACAGTGAAAGTGACAATGACGGGGCCGGCGACTCGGCCAGTGACAATAGCAATAGCAATAACAATGATAATGCCAATGCCAATAGCAATGACAATAACAATTACAATGACAACAACAATGGCGGCGACAAGAGCGGTAACGACAGTGGCGGGGACGCCGTAAAGCGAGAAGGCTAAGAAGGAGCGAAGGAATGAATTTGCGGGGGAAAAAATTACGGGGGCTGGCGGGGTCGCTGGTCATGATGACGCTGCTGCTGCTGGCGGCGGCGCCGGTTTACGGCGGCGGGCTGGTCAATGTGCCCAATTCGGTGATGCCGGTATTGTCTCTGGAGTTGGTAAGGCAGGATCAGGCGGTAATCGGCGAGGGGTTTACCATTGTCTATCGGGTGAAAAATATCAGTGACAAGCCCGCCTTCAAGATCAATTACAATTTTGAGCTGTCGGGCGTGGAGGTCGTCAATCCTTTCGACGTAAAAGAAAAGCCGGCGGAAATTGAGATGCTGGATCCGGGGGCCAGCGCCAATATTTCCGTCAAGTTCGCCGTCAAGACCATCGAGGGCGGCGCCAGGGAGAGAACCTACCGGATACGGGGCTATGTCACCTGCCAGGACGCGTCCTTCGGCAATACGATGACATACTCAGCCATTACGGATATCCCGGTGGGGATCGTCACCGCCGTGCCCAACTTGCTGGTGCAGGATTTGCGGATCGTCGGGGAGGACACCAATTCCCCCGAGGGGTTTGAGATGACGCTGCTCCTGAAAAACAGCAGCATGATTTACGATATGCGCAATATCACCTTGCAGCTGGACGGCGGCGAGAATTTCGAGACGATGGATGTGAGCAATAAAAAGGAGATCGGCCGGATCTCCGCCAACGAGGGGAGCGAGATCAGCTTTAAGCTGCGGGTGAAGGACGGGCGCAAAAGCAACACGGCGACCCTGAACGTCAACTACAGCTACAGCGAGGGCAAGGTGAGCGAGCGGGTGGAGACCTTGTTTTTGCCTTTGCCGGAGGATACCTCGGACAACGGCCGGGTGCCCAGGGTAATTATCAAGCGGTACTCGCTGTCAAAGGATCGTGTGCTGGCCGGGGATCGGATCGATTTAACCCTGGTGATTGAGAATACCAACAGCCGGCCGGTAAAAAATGTCCTGATCAATTTCGGGGTGGACAGCATCACCTCCGACAGCGGCGGCTCTCGCCGCAGCACGGTATTCGCGCCGGTGAATTCCAGCAATACCTTTCACATCGATCAAATAGCCGGCCAGGCCGTGGTGACCAATACGATTACTTTCTCCGTGGATCCGGGGGCGGCGGCCCAGACCTATATCGTGCCCGTGACCATCAAGTACGAGGACGAGCGGGGTTTGCTCAGCGATCTGTCGGTCAGCGACACGGTCAACATCCCCGTGACCCAGGAGGCCAAATTGAGCGTCAGCTCCATGGTCTTTCCCAAAACAGCCCAGGTGGGCATGCCGGTGGCGGTGACGGCGGAGTTTATCAACGCCGGCAAGGTGGATCTGACGGAGTTCTCCGTCCGCCTGAGCGGGGATTTCAATGTGCAGGACGCTTCCGCCTATCAGGCCAAGCTGGCTATGGGGGGAATGAATTCCTACACGGGGATGTTGATCCCCCTGGAGGAGGGGCAGCGGGAAGGCATATTGCTCGTCTCTTATACGGATAACAACAATGAGACGGTAGCGCATGAATATCCTTTTACGGTGGAAGTGACGCCCGCGGAGGATATGGGCGCGATGCTGCCGGAGGGGCCGACGCCGCCGGAGGAGCCTACCGGCCTGGCGAACAGGGCGCTGGCCTTTGTCAAAGAGCAATGGGTGCTTTTGCTCCTGGCCTTGGTAGTGGTTCTACAGACGATTTACATCATTAGGGTTAAGAAAAAGGCGAAAGAGGAATTTTTTGATGAATAATGTTGATATTTTCCGGGTTGCTTACGGCAATTTGTTTCGCCGCAAGGTGCGGGCGATCCTGACCATCGTGGGGGTATTTATCGGCACGATGGCCATCGTGGTGATGATGTCCCTGGGCATCGGTCTACAGGATTCTACCGAGAAGCAAATGTCGATGTGGGGGGATATCAACGTAATTACGGTAAATCAGGGGCGCAGCTGGGATCCGGAGACCGGTGAGTACAAGGGCAATGAGCAGCGGTTGAACGACGAGGCGGTGGCCCGGATGACACAGGAGGATGGGGTGCTGGCGGTGATGCCCTCCTATCAGATCGGCGGGGAGGTCAAATACGGCTCCAAGATAGGGTGGGTCAGTCTCTACGGCGTGGATCCGGAAACCTTTACCCAAATGTCTTACGCCGTGACGGACGGGCGGATGCTGCGGGAGGGTGAGAGCGGCAACGCGCTGGTGGGCTGGCAGGTGATCAACCAGTTTTATGATCCCAACGTACAGGATTATTGGCGCTACGCCGACCAGAGCGCCGACTCCCGGGAGATGTTGGGGCAGGTATTCTATATGGAGCTGCGCAACAATTACAATTATGAGATTTACAGGAAGGTTCCCCTGACGGTAGTGGGAGTATTGGAGGGGGAGTACAAAAATCACGCTTACAATGTGTACGCGCCTCTGTCCGATGTAGCGAAATGGCGAGCCTTTTTGCAGGACAACGCCTATATGACCCAGGAGCAGCGGGACATGGAGGCGCAGGCCGAGGCGGAGAGGATCGAGAGCGGCCGGGTGGGGATCGTTTATGAGGGCAGGAGCCGGGATAGCAAGGATTATGATCAAATCATGATCAACTGCAAAAATGTGGTGTTTGCCCGGCAGGTGGCGGCGGTCCTGCGGGAGGAAGGCTATAATTTGTATACGATGGCCGACAGTATGCAGGAGGTGGAGAAGCAGACCGTGCTGATTCAGGCCGTTTTGGGCGGGATCGGCGGCATCACCCTTTTGGTGGCGTCCATCGGGATCGCCAATACGATGATTATGGCGATTTATGAGCGCACCAGGGAGATCGGGGTAATGAAGGTGATTGGCGCCACCGGCGGCGATGTTTTGCGGATGTTTTTGATGGAGGCGGGCCTGATCGGTGTTTGCGGCGGCCTGCTGGGGCTGGCTTTCAGCCTGGGGGTTTCCCAGTTGATCAATTATGTGGCCGGCGATTTTATGAGCGCCGGCATGGGCCTGAGCGGCGCCGATTTGAAGATATCCCTGATTCCGCCGTATTTGATGGCTTTCGCGCTGATTTTCGCGTTTGTGGTCGGCATGGTGGCCGGGATTTATCCGGCCTGGCGGGCGGCGAAGCTCAGCCCGATCACGGCGATTCGCAACGAGTAGCGGGCGGCGCGAGGAAAAAAAATAGTATAGAAGCAAATGGATAAAAGCAAATAGTATAGAAGCAAATGGAGCGGTTGGCGCCTCGGCGCCACTGGAAAGGTTACAGGGGTTACGGAAAATGAAATATATTGACATCATCCGGATGGCCTATGGCAATTTGCTGCGGCGCAAAATGCGAGCTATCCTGACCATTGTGGGCGTATTTATCGGCACGATGGCTATCGTGGTCATGATGTCCCTGGGGATTGGCCTCAAGGAGACTACAGAGAAGCAGATGGAGATGTGGGGTGATATCAATATTATCACCATTGAGCAAGGCCGGGGCTATAACCCCAAAACCGGCGAGTACCGGGGTAAGGAGCAGCGGTTGAACGACGCCGCCGTCGCCAGGGCGGCGGGGGAGGAAGGCGTCTTGGCGGTAATGCCGATTTACAAGATAGACAGCGAGGCTAAATACGGCAAAAAAGTCGGCGCGCTGAGTGTCTGCGGCGTGGCGCCGGAATTATTCGCCCAAATGAAGTATAAGGTAAAGGACGGCCGAATGCTGGAAAAGGGGGACAGCAACAATGTGCTGGTAGGCTGGCAAGTCGCCAACGCGTTTTATGAGCCGGACAAGGAGGCGCCGGATTTTAGTAATCTGAAGAATTCCCTGGAAATGCTGAATAAAATCACTTATATGGAGGTGCATAACAGCTACGACAACGGTGTTTACAAAAAGCTGCCCCTGACGGTGGTGGGGGTGCTGGAAGGCGAGTACAAGGATCACGCTTTCAATGTCTACGCTCCCATCGACGATGTGGTGAAGTGGCGGGAGCTGATCCAGGATAAAAAATATATGAGCGCGGAGCAGCGGGCGAATGAGCAGCGGGCCGAGCAAGAGGCGCTGGCCAAAGGCAAGCGTCAAGCGAATAATAAGCGGGATCCCAAGGATTATGACAGCATCATGGTCAATTGTCAAAACGTGCTGGCGGCCCGGCGGCTGGCGGAGAGCCTGCGGGAGGAAGGGTATTCGGTGAACGCTATGGCTGACAGCATGGAGGAAGTGGAAAAGCAGAGCAAGGTGATTCAAGCTGTGCTGGGCGGCATTGGCAGCATCACCCTTTTGGTGGCGTCTATCGGGATCGCCAATACGATGATCATGGCTATCAACGAGCGCACCAAGGAGATCGGGGTGATGAAGGTGATCGGGGCTACCGGCGGCGATATCCTGGGGATGTTTCTGATGGAGGCGGGCATGATCGGGATCTGCGGCGGGATTTTGGGTCTAATATGCAGCTTGGGGGTTTCCAAGGTGATCAATCATTTTTCCGCCAATTTTATGGGCGGGGACATGGGGCTGGAGACAGGCGCTATGGGGATTTCTATGGTGCCGCCGTATCTGATGGTGTTCGCGCTGATCTTCGCCTTTATGATTGGGATTATCGCCGGGATTTATCCGGCCTGGCGAGCGTCAAAACTCAAACCGATTACGGCGATCCGGGGCGAGTAGGGGCTGGCAAACAGGCGGCGAATTTGTTATACTAAGCGCGGGATTATTTCGCGCGGGGTTGTGGCCAATGCCTAATCGCTTAAGTTTACGCTATTAGGCATTGGTCGGCCGGCGGCGGGCGGGAGAGCGTATTTTGAACGTATACGATTTTGACTGCACGATTTATGACGGTGATTGCACAAGGGATTTTTACGCTTATTGCTTGAGCAACCGCTGGTCGCTGGCCCGGTTTTGGCCGGCTCAGGCCTGGGCGTTTTTGCTCTATGCCTTGGGGCTCATCGACAAGACCCGCTGCAAAGAGCGATTTTTTGTCTTTTTTCGGGGACTGCCGGATATGGATAATTTTGTGTATGATTTCTGGCGCCGCCGGATTGGGCGGATCAAGCACTTTTATCAGGTCTGGCAAAAGCCGGACGACCTGATTATCTCCGCCTCGCCGGATTTTTTGGTGCGGCAGGCTTGCCGGCGGCTGGGGATCGCCAACCTCATCGCCTCGGAAGTGGATTACCGCACGGGCAAATTTGTCGGCGCTAATTGTTATGGCGAGGAAAAGGTACGCCGTTTCATCGCCAACTATCCCCGGGGGGAGGTAGACGGTTTTTTTTCCGACTCGCTGTCGGATACCCCTATGGCCCGGCTGGCCAAAAGGAGCTATCTGGTCAGAAAGAATCAGGTTGTGCCCTGGCTTGCGGCGCCGGCGGCGCCGGCGCCGGTGGGGGATCGGCCGGCCGGCGGCGCCGACACCGGGGGTGGCGGGAGTGGCGGCTCGGCCCCCCGGCGGGGCGGCGGGGCCGGGGATGTCGGCAGCGGCGGCTCAGGCCAGCAGGGGGCCGATGGCCGCGATCAGGATACTAAACACTACTACGGAAACCAGGCAGAAGACCTTGTTCAGCCCGAAGCCCAGCGTCCAGGAGGGCCGGCCGCATAAGCCGCTGAGTACCAGGGAGGTGGCGGTCAGCGGCGAGAGGAAGGTTCCCAGGAGGCAGCCGGTAAGCATCGCCAGGGACAGGGACATGATATCCAGCCCCAGGGCGGCCGGCGTGACGGCGCTGAGCAGCACCGTGATGATCACGGCGGGGTGGATGCCGGCCAAAGCCGGCAGGATCAACAGCAGCAGCAGCGCGCCAATCATCAGCACCGGATAGGCCACCAGCCAGTCCGGCAGCAGCCTGGGAATCACGGCGCCGGCGCCGGCGGCCTCCAGGGCCTTGCCCAGAAAACCGGCCGCCGTATACAAGGCGCATTGGTTTTGGACGCTCAGGAGGGATTTGTGATAGAATTGGGACATCCCCTGACGGTAAGCCTGGTGATGCCCCTGGAGTAGCGCCGCGGCGACGGGGAAAAGCAGGGCGACCAGGGGGATAATGGTCAAAAGATCCCAGGGCGTGAGCAGATTGCCCAGGATCAGGGCGCCGATCAGCGACACCGCCAGCAGGAGCATGGCCCGCAGCTTGCGCTGATCCACCGTCGCGCCAGCCGTCGCCTCCAGCCTCTGAAAGTTTTGCGGGTGACGGCGAATTTTCCAAAAGACCGAGGCCAGATCCATGCCGATAAAAATAGCGGAGAACAAAAGCCCCACAGGAATCAGGCTCAGCCAGGAAACCCGGAGCTGCGTGTTGATCAGCGCCATGGAGGTCCAGGCCGGCGACCAAAAGCCGGAGGAGGAGTAGCTCCGCAGCAGCGTCGCCAAAAATGTGTCCTCCGAATTGTACATTTTGGCGTGGGGGCTGAACAGCTCATAGATGATCACCACCGCGCCCACGCTGATCAGCACGCCCAGGAAATGGGCGCAGACAGCGGTCAGGGCGCAAAAGCTGAATACGGTGCGCATCCTGGTCTGGGTAACGATTTTTAGCTCGCTTTGATAATCCACGTAAAAAAAGGGCATGGAGAGCATTGGCACACAGATGAGCATGGTGGCGATACTGGCGTTTTTCAGCCAGGCCTCCAGCCAAACGCCGAAAGACGCCTGCCCCAAAAGCAAAAACAGGGCACCCAGGGCAAAAAGGCCCAGCACTACCGTCCGGGTAACCTTTTCCAGCTTGGGTATCGCCTGGCTGATGACAAAGAGCAGGGCGACGGCGCAAAGGCCGTTGAGCAGGGGAAGATTGATAAAATAGCTGATCAGGCGCAAGGCGGCGAAGGCTATCACCGCGACGCGGCGAACATGGGCGCCGGATATGGGCATGGGTATCCCTCCAGGCATGAGTATCCCTCCAGTTTCTGTCCCAGATATTTTTCTGTTTCCAATATGTTAGCGTATGTGTTAGCATATATGTTAGCATAGTCCCGGTCGGCTGACAATGACGCTTGCCCGGCCCGCCGCCGCTGTAGGCGGGTTTTTGTTGACACAGGTTATAATTAGCAAAATTTTGTTGGAGGGGGAGACGATAATGGACAGAAAAGAGTTGTGCGGGCAATTGCTGGAGCGGCTGCCTTTTCAGACTATGGAGGTGAAAAGGAAGAGTTTTTGCACCCTGTCCTTTGGGCAGGGCGGTTATGTCTGGATCCTGCGTAAGGGCTTGCTGATGAGCGTCCGCAATACGGAAGAAGGCCGCTACAAGGCGCTGGGGGTTTTTGACGCGCCCTCGCTGATCGGCGTCGGCGGCTTGCGGCAGGCCACCAGGCATATTACCGCCTACACCTTGAGCAAGAGCGTGCTGAGCTTTGCCCGGGTCAAGGATTTTTTGGCGCTGCTCTACAAAGATATCGATATATGTTATAATTTTATGCTATATATCAGCGCCAGCCTGCTGGATTCCTACAATGACCTGGAAATCAACACGCTGGGCACGCTGGAGGATCGGGTGCGGGCCTTTGAGGAACAAATCGCCACTAAAAAGCTGCCCAAGGACGCCTCGCTCTCGGAGGTTATCACGGCGATGGCCGTCGGCGCCCATCCCGGCAGCATCAGCCGGATTCGCAAGCAGCAGAAAAGAGGCGCGAATGTAATGGAGTCTGAGGTAGGCTCGGAAAATGCCGAGACAAGCCAGGAATGACTGAAATGACCGGAATGACTGGAATGACCGCAATATGATTTTGTCGCCGCCGTTACCTGAATTTTTACCGATCGGGAAATGGGCGGCAGGGAGGAAATATGGCCGCGAAAAAACCGCGCCGGGAAAGCCCGGCTAAGGAGAGCCAGGCTAAGGAGAGCCCAGGCAAAGAGAGCCAGGGCAAAGAGGGGCTGGTGAGGGAAAGCCAGATCAAGGAAGGGCAGATCAAAGAAAGCCAGATCAAGGAAAGCCAGATTAAAGAAAGGCAGATCAAGGGGGGCGCCGGGAAGGGCAAAGCTAGGCCAAAGGGGGGCAAGGGCGAGAATGAGCAGCTTTTGCTGGAGGAAGTCGTCGCTTTCCTGCTCTTGGCCATCATACTGATCAGCTTGCTGTGGCAGGGGTTGATTTTTGAGCGCCACAGCTGGCCGGTGGTGATCCTCGTCGCCGCCCTCAGCGGAGCGGCGTTGCTCAAGCATTTCCTGGGCCTGCCGCCGTCGGGCGGCGGGATCGGCTTTCGGCAGCCTTTCTTTATCTTTGTCCTGCTTTTTCTCGTCCTGGCCGCCGGGCTTTCCCTGCTCCGGGCGGTCTATGCTCATAGCGCCGTCTACGCGCTCAGCAAAAACTGCGGTCTGCTGCTGGCGGCGGCGGCGGCGGCCGCGTTGAGAGAGCGGCTGCCTTTTGCCCGTTGGGTATTGCGGGGATTGACTATCGCCGCTGTCGGTGTCGCCGTCCTGGGGCTGGACGCTGTTTTGGGCGGGCCTTTCGTCGGCTGGATCAATGCCTCCCTGAATGGCGGCCCTTTGCCGGAGGGGCAAAACGGCTTTTTATTTCAAATGATTTTGGATCAGCGGCTGGCCTCCGTCTTTCAGTATCCCAATACCACGGCGTCCTTTTTGCTGGCGGGGGGTCTGGTTTCCTTGCATCGGCTGATCTACGCCGACGAGCTGGGCGCCAGTCTCCGGGGCGGCCGGCCGGCGGCCGGGGCCAGAGTTGGCGCCGGGGCTGGCGCTGGCGCCGGGGTAGGCGCTGGGGGCCGGAGTTTCTGGCGTTTTCTCGCCGGCGGCGCGGCTTTCCTGATCCTGCTGGCTTTTGTGCTGACTGTCAGCCGAGGCATGTATCTGATTGCCCCGCCTGTCCTGATACTGTATTTTTTGTTGCTGCCGGCGGCGAAAAAGGGTTGGGCCGCTAGATGTTATCTGGCGGCGCTGGCGCCGGCCATCGCCGCCGGCCTGCTGCTGTTTCCCGGCGGCTGGCTGCGGCAGGGGCGGCCGCTGGCCGCCGCCGGCGCGATGCTGGCCGGCTTCGCGCTCTGCGGCTGCCTGTGGCTGCGGCTGACCGGCGCCCGGGGCGAGGGGGGCCACAGCGGCGCCCGTAGCGGTGCCAGCGCCGGAGTCCGTAGCGGTGCCAACGCCGGGGCTGCCGCCGGTGCCCACAGCGGTGCCAACGCCGGGGCTGCTGCCGGTGCCAACGCCGGAGCCGCCGCCGGCGCCAACGCCGGGGCCGCCGCCGGCGCCAACGCCGGAGTCACCACCGGTGCCAACACCGGTGCCGCCACAGGTGCTGCCGCCGGGGCCGCCGCCGGAGCCGCCGCCGGCGCCAACGCCGGGGCCGCCACCGGCGCCGACCCCCAGCGCCGTCTGGCCGGCCCCGAGAAAAAGGCCGCCTGGCGCAAGCCTGTCCTGGGGCTGGCGGCCCTGGCCCTGGCGCTGATCATCCTCGCGCCGACGGTGATTTGGCGCTGGTCGGCGCCCTTTGCCCTGGCGGACGGCGCTCAACTGGCCCGCGTCCTTCGCCTGCGGCAGCCGGGCAGCTACCGGCTGGAGATTTCTTTTGACAGGCCCATCGGCGAGGACGGGGCGGATTTTTCTGTTCGACTGCAAAATCAAAACCGGCAAGAAATGCTGCAAGGTCGCTATCAGGAGCTGGCAAGCGGCGAGGGCCGGCAGTTTTTGGGTTTGGACACGGTTTCCCTGCCCTTTGTTTTAGGGGAAAAAGACAATTATCAACGGCTTGAGGCCCGGGGCGGGGCGGCCCAACCCGGCGCCATTAGCGCTATTACCGTTCGGGATCAACAGGGCCGGGCGGTCAAAACCGTCAGCCTGTCCCGCCCGTTGCTCTCCGAGCCGGCGATCCAGCGGATAGAGGCTTTATTTTATCCCAAAACGGCTTATGATCGCTTTGGCTTTTACCTGGACGCCTTTCGGATCGCGGGCGATTATCCGCTGACCGGGATCGGGGGCGAGGGCTGGCAATACCTGTATGGCTCTTATCAGCGTTACGCCTATTCCACCAATGATATCCA
Source organism: Peptococcaceae bacterium (assembly GCA_031265035.1). Taxonomy (GTDB): domain Bacteria; phylum Bacillota; class Peptococcia; order DRI-13; family UBA5745; genus JAISDE01. The sequence continues at coordinate 10,524 of JAISDE010000011.1, forward strand.
TTCCTACGGCGCCCAGCTTTTTGTGGAGTACGGTATTTGGGGTGGGCTGGTTTTCCTGGGCTTGGCGGCCCTTTTGGTTTTGGGCTTGCTCAAATACAGGCAGGATCAGCGGGGGGAGCAATTGATCCTGATCGCTGTCGCCGCCGTGATTTTTCTCCATAGCCTGTTGGATTTTGATTTTATTTTTTACAGCTATCAGCTGATCTTTGTCATGGTTTGCGCCTTGATTGAGACGCCCTTGGCCTGGCCGGCGTCGCCGGGCAAAGCGGGCAAAGCGGGCAAATATCTGCTGGGCGGCATTTTAGTATTGGCGACAGTGTGCGCCTGTTATTGGCCGGCCCGTTTTGGCCAGGCGGCGGCCCAGGCCGCCCGGTTTCAGCGGGCCGCCGGCGAGGGGAACCAGGCCCTGGCCACGGAGCTGATTCAGCGGGCGGTGAGCGGCGACCCCTTTAAGCCGGAATATAAGGCCAGCCTGGCCGCGAATCTCATCGCCGGGGAGCGGCTGTCGGAGCGGGATTTCGCCCAGGCGGAGGAATTGGCCCGCCAGGCGGCGGATCAGGGGCGGTACAGCCTGGACACCCTGCGGATATTGATCGGATATTATTATCGCGCCGTCCAGTTTCCTATGGCGGACGAGATCAGTCAGCGGTTTGTGGCCGTCCACCCCTATTGGGGGGAGCTTTGGGCTGTGCGGGGCGACCTGATCAGCCAGATTTTGCTGAATTTCACGGCGGCTGACCAGCGGGAGGAACGCCTGTATTGGCTGGATAGGGGGTTGGGCATCCGGGCGGAAATGGCGGCGGCGGCCCAGGGAAAATGGGCGGAGATTCCTCTGTCGGACAGGCTGGCGGCGTATCTGGCCGCCTGGGAGGAGGAGAGGGGAGAGTTTTAAATTCTATACACTCCCAAGCCTATACACTCTCAAGCCTATACACTCCCAAGCCTATATTCTCAAGCCTATATTCCCAAGCCTATATTCCCAAGCCTGTATTTATGTTACGCAATACAGCACCGTCTCAAAGTTCAGCGGCGTGTAATTCCGCAGATATAATTGGTAGGAAGGTACCAAAGAGCAAATATACGCCGGCAGATCAATGTAGTCGTCGTCCTTGTGATAAACGCAGATCGCCAGCTTGGGTTTGTCCCGCCTGATAATCCCGGCGGCGCCTGTGAGGGCCTCAAGCTCGGAACCCTCTATATCCATCTTGATAAAGCTGACATTATCGGACGGATCGACAATATCGTCCAGTCTGCGGCCCCGTACCCTTGTGTTCGCCTTGCCGGCGTCTACCCCGGAGGCGCCCTTGTTGAGATCGCTGATCCAAAACCCCAATTCCCCGTCCCTTGACCACAAGGCGCAGTCATATGCTTTGGTAATGTCCGCCGCGTTCTCCCGCGCGATACGGCGGGCGACAGAGGGCATATTCTCCCTGTCCGGCTCAAAGGCGTAGATTTTTTTTACCCGGGGCGCCAGCCGCAGCAAATGGGCGCTGGTACCGAAATCGCAGCAGCCGGCGTCCACAAAAACCTCGCCGTCAATCAGGCGGGGCAGGATAATCTCGGGGTCAAAATACTGCTCGGCGTCCTCATAACCGCACCGCCCCAGGGTCGCCCCAACCCCGGGGAGCGCGGCGATAGAGCTGGCCGCCGCGCCGTTGGCGATCAGGGCCCGGGTGATGTCGGCCGTCGTTTGCTCTTTGAGCGCCGAGATCAAAAAATAATCCGCGCCGGCTATCCTATCGTACCGAGGCGCGGTGATCTCGCGTTTGCCCAAGCTTTCGCCCCACAAGGTCGGGTTGTTGTCCCAGACACCCTGGCAAAGGTCGGCGGCGCCGATCAGATCGAGATAACGCAGGAGTAGAGCGCCGCCAAACCCGCCGCCGTATATGACAAAGGTTTTCCCTTTGATTTTTCGCTCAAGCTCGGCGAGAAGCTTTTTGTTGACAAAAACATCGGCGAAGCCGGCGGCGTCCCCGGTCAGGGCGAATCTCTCCCTGGCCTGAAATACCCGCCGCGAGGTCTCGTCGCCAAGGCGGTTGTAAATAGTTTGCCCAAGGCTGGGCGTAATATTTTTGGACATATTAGTTAGCCTCCTTTTTAACTCAACGCCGCCAGTATCGTCTCCAGGCACTGGGCCCGGGTGGCGTCGCTGTACTCAATTTCTATCGCGTCGTTTCCCAGGCCCATTTGCCCAAGGCTGAAATAAGCTATCTGCGAGGACGCGTAAAACAGGACGGATCGATCGTAGAGAATGATTTTCCGGCAGGCGGCGGCGCTGATAATATCGCACAGGCCGCTGCGGGCGCCGATAAAAAAGCCCGCCGCCTCTACAAAGGCCACTGCCTGATCCAGGGGAAAGAAGATCCCCGGGGTCGCCGCCACCGGTTTTTCCCGCTGTCCGGCGCAATTGGTGCAGACGGTATAGCCCAGGCTGACGCAATGCCGTACTATATTTTGCCATAGATCGTCCGGCAGGCCAAAAAGGGTGTTGCTGTAGGGCGATAAGACTACGGTTTTGCCTTGGCGCAGCCCGTGGCGCTGGAATAAGGCGTCGATTGCCCGGCGATGATCCCCGGGCGACGGCGGCCGGTGAGGCGCGTTGCTGTCAAAGCCGAAGACGAGGTAGCGGAACATTTTCTCAAAATTGAGTCCTTTGCAACCCCGGAGCCATTGGGAAGTCTCCCGGCCCCAGCCGTCGTTCAGCTCGACCAGCGGCCAATCGGCTCGCAAAAAGGTATGGCAAAGGATCAAAGAGTCAATTGTCGTCGGACGCGTGACGACGATATTCCCGATGCCAAACATTGCCGCGACTTTCGCGCAGGCGCCGTTGACGACGAGGAATAAATAGTCCTTGATGGCCTTTTGTTGGAGATATTCGCTGAAAAACAGGCCGATCAGATAGATGTCGCCCGTGCCGCTGTAAGGGGCGACAAACACCGTTCCCCGGCCGGTGAGCCTGCCGGCCAGTTTGCGGTAGGCCGCCAGCCCCCGTAAAACCCGGGCCAGCCTTGAGGCCATAATGGGCAGGGATTCATCCGCTTTGGTATTGAGGATGAAAATCTGCCTGTCCCTAGCATAACCCAACCGGACAAGCTGAGAGGTCATTTCCCGGTAAAAACCGCCGGAAAAGATCAGGACAGCCGCGTCGCTGTCGTAGGGCAGCAACGCCCCGTCCGGGCTTTGTACCGGCAGACCCTGGCAAACGGCGCCGATTTTCCGGTGGTCATTGTCTATAATGCCGCTCAGCGTCAAGCCGCGCTCCAATAAGCAAGCGTTGATTTCCCCCGCGATCAGGGTGGCGCCGAAAAGGATCAGTTTTTTGTCCCGTAATGCCCCTCGCCTGGCCAGGCGGGCGATTCTTTTTCGCATATTGGCCCAATCATAATTATCCATCGTCGACGTTCCTCCCATAGTCAGGGGCCACCCGGCCGGTTCCCGGTTGGCTTGGCCCGCGCTCAGGCTCGCCGGACCAGTTTCGCAGCAAAAAGACGCACCGGCAGACCACATCCTCTTTGGTCAGCCCCGGCATACCCATCGCGCGGTGAAGCCTGTTGCCATAGGGCCTGGTCAGGGAGACGATCAGCAGTCGCTCGGTAAAGGCGTACAGCTCAAAAAAGGAAAGCAGCCGGTCGATGGCCGCCGCCGAGAGGGTTTTGACCGCCAAAATACGGTCGGAGCGGGCAGCGGCGTTTTCCCTGACCCAAGGCTTGTCCGTCAGGATCAGGACACCCCTGGCCCGGCGGGACGCCACCAAATCATCGATATGCCGCAGCGCTTGCTCGTTCAACTCTCGGTCGTCCTCGGGCATGAGCAAAACATAAACGCCGTCGTCCACTTGGTATTCCCGTTTAAGCCTCAGCCAGAGCGAGCGCCCCGCCAGGGCGGCCCCAAGCCGTTGGGCGATTAGTTTGATAAGCATTGGAATCGGTTTCCCTCTCAAAGATTAGCGCTTTGTGACAAGCTTTATATGACATAGAGCGCTGGGGACATAGAGCGCTGGGGACGTAGAGCGCTGGGGACGTAGAGCGCTGGCCGCCCCGGGGATTATATCCCCAGGATCTGCCGGTTTTCCCACGCCTCAAACAAGGCGCGAAAGATGTAATAGTCGGTGGGGGCGGTAATTTTCATGTTGTTGGGCGTGCTTTTGACCGTAGACATCTCCGCGCCGTAAATGCTGCACAGGTGGGCGGAATCGATAGTCCTCACGCCGTCCCGCCGCGCCCGCTGATACAAGTCCCAGATCAGCCCGTAGCGAAAGGATTGGGGCGCCTTGGCCGCGTACATTTCCGCCCTGGGCGGCACCGCCGCTATTTTGCCGTTATCCTTGAGGCGGACGACGCTTTCCGCGACCGGCTCGACGGTGATCGCCGCGCCCAGATCCCTGACAGCGGCGATGTTTTTGGAGATCAGATCCCCATCGATGAGAGGGCGCACGCCGTCGTGGATCAGGACGATATCCTCCGGCGCGCAGACGCTCTCCAGCGCCCGCAGGCCGTTGTATATGGAACTGTCGCCGCCGTCGCCGCCGGGGACGATTTGGCTGACCTTCTCGATGTCGTATTGCTTGAGCATGTGCCGCAAATCCCCCATCCAATTTTTGACGCAAACTACGATGATGCTGTCGATCTCCCGATGTACCTCAAAATGCCCCAGGGTATAGATAATGATGGGCTTGCCGTGCAGCTCCAGAAATTGCTTGGGCCTGGCCCTGGTATTCATGCGCTGGCCTGTGCCGCCAGCGAAAATCAGCGCTGTAATCATTCGTCCCGAGCCTCCTGTCGCTCTTGTAGCTTTTGCCGTTCTTGCCGCTCTTGCCGCTCCTGTCGCTCTTGCCGCTCTTGCCGCTCTTGCCGCTCTTGTCGCTCTTGCCACTCTTGCCACTCCTGCCACTCCTGCCGCTCCCGCCAATCCGCCAGCAGGCGCCGGTACATTGCCGCCAGCCCGTATCGCGGCGCCCAGCCCAGGGCTTTCAGCTTGTCCGCGTTGAGCCGGCAGCCGACGTCCGGGGCGTAGCCCCGGCTTTGGATATCCGCCGGCGGCTTGACGACCACTTTGATTTTGCCGCCGCAAACCTCGTTCGCTACCAGCTCCGCCATTTCCCGAACTGTAGCGCTGGCGGCGGGATTGGCGACATTATAGGCTTCCCGGGGCTGACCCCTGAGCATTATGGTCAGCAGGCCCCGAACAGCGTCGGAGATATAGCAGCAGCTGACGACGGAGTTGCCCTCCGTGTGCAGCTCGATATTCTCGCCGGCCAGAGCCTGCCGGGCGAATTGATAGGCTACCCGGGTATCGCCGCCGTCTTTTGGCGTCCCCGCCCCGAAGGTCAGCGCCAGCCTCGCGATTTTTACGGGGATATCGTATTGCGCGGCGTAGGCGGCGCACAGCGCCTCGCAAAAGCGTTTGCTCTCGGGATAGCAGCATCGGGGCTGGGACAGATTCAAATATCCCAGATCTGTTTCCCTGACCTCGGCCAGGGTCGTCTGCCCGTAAACCTCTCGGGAGGAAAGGAACACAAAGCCCGCGCAGCGCCAGGCCCTGGCCAGCTCCAACAGGTTTTTGGCGCCGTCCGCCGCCGTGGCGGCGACCTCGGCGGGTCTGGCGACCATAGCGGCGGAGTCGGTGATCGCCGCGCAATGGAAAATATGATCGGGCCGCTCGGTCATGGCCGCCAGTCCCGCCGGGTCGCGAATATCGCCGGCGATAAATTGGATGGCGCCGGTTTTGCCGCCTGCCGCCAGCAGGGCTTTACCCCGCTCCTTGTCCCGGCCGTGGGCTATGAGCCGCAGCCTCAGGCCCCGCTCGGCGTTGGCCGTTGCCAAGGCGCGGATGAGGGCGCCGCCGATCAGCCCCGTCGCCCCGGTGACCAGCGCGACGCTGCCCCGCAGCCGCTCCCAGGGGATGCTGTCGTCAGAGATTACGCTGTAATTATCCTCGCGGATGATTTTGCCCATTGGAGTCTCCCAAAACGTCGCGGCGCCGCTTTCGCGGCGACAAAAAAAACATGAGGCGCATAAACTGTCCCCTGGGTTGCTTCTTTGAGGACTGTTTATGTGCTTCATGTTTGATGGATTGTTGGGGTAATATTGAGGTGGTATTGAGGTGGTATTGAGGTGGTATTGGGGTAGTATTGAGGTGGTATGGGGGGAGCGCTTATCCCCCGGTTGGGATTCGCCCCAGGCCGGTAGAGCCAAAACCGCCCGGGCCTCGGTCGGTCTCGTCCAGGGCCGCCGCTTCCCGCAAGACGGTGGGCAATACCGGGGCGACGACCATTTGAGCGATCCTCATTCCTTTGGTCACTAAAAAGTCCGCTTGACCGTGATTGATGAGGATGACGCCCAGCTCGCCCCGGTAGCCGGCGTCAACCGTCCCCGGCGCGTTGAGCAGGGTGACGCCGTATTTCAGGGCCAGGCCGCTGCGAGGCCGGATCTGCGCCTCGGTCAGGGGCGGCAGGGCGATGGCGACGCCTGTGGGTACCAGACGGCTCTCGCCGGTTGGCAGCCAAATCTCGGCGTTGGCGAATAAATCGTAGCCGGCGTCGTCCCCGTGGGCTTTTTCCGGCAAAACAGCGTCCGGTGTCAGCCGCAGCGCCCGGATCGAATATGGTTTGGGCATGGGCATGGGATTATCGCCTCGCGTATATTTTCGGGTTGTTGACTTGCTTGTTGGCCTGTTTATTGGCCCGTTTGTAAGCGTACATGTAATCGTCGGCCAGGGTCAGCAGATCGCTGGCGGGCAGGGTATTATCGGCGGCGATCTCGACTATGCCGTAGCTGATATTGCTGTAATAGGGCTTTTCCCGGTTGGCGTTTACCAGCGCCACGCGAATCTCGTCCACGCGCTCGGTCGCCTGGGCGAAATTAAGATTGGGTGCCAGCAACATGAACTCGTCGCCGCCCAAGCGGCATGCTACGGACTCGGCGGCGAAGTTTTTCAGCAAATTAGCGGTTTTTTTGATGTAGGTATCGCCCTCGGAATGGCCAAAGGTGTCGTTGACATACTTGAGATTATCCAAATCCAGGAAGCAAAGGACAAACTCCCGGCCCTCGTCCAGCCATTGCTGAAAAAGCCGCATACCGTAATAGCGGTTGTATAGGAGCGTCAAATTGTCGTAGTAGGCGTGGATTTCCAGCTGCTTTAGATGAGCGATATCATCGCTGATATCGTTGAGCACAAAGGCGATAGCGCCCTGGCCCTGCCAATTCAGGATATATGAGGCCGCCGAGAAATAATGGGGCTCCTCCGCCAGGGTGAGGGAGAGATCGTACAGGGCGGTGTTTGTCATGTCGCCGATATCGAGCCGCAGCAGCCGGGCGACCAATTGGGGCTCGACCGCCAGAAGGGCGTCGGCGGAGTTGTTTTGATAAAGGATGCTGTCGTCGGCCTCGCTGATCACGATGATGGATTGGGGCGCGTTGGCGGTAATGCTGGCAAGCAAAGCGTTGCTTTGCTCAAGAGCCTGGTTTTTTGCCCGGTTGGACTCGATTTCCAACTCAAGAGACCGTTGGCGGGTGGCTAGCTGGGTGGTCATGGTATTGAAAGCGTCGGCGAAATCCCCCATAAAATCTACCCGTTGCTGATAATCGCCCTTGGCGACCTGCTGAGATTGCCAGGTCAGGTGACGCAAGCTGCTCTGCAAGGCTTTCAGGGAGGAGGCCAGCAGATTGCCCGGCGCCGGCGGCGGCGTTTTTAACTCGCCTTTGGACAAAGCGGAAGCGAAAGTCCTCAACTCGTCAATACACTGCGCGAAGTAAATGACTGCCTCACCCAGGGATCGAAAGTCGGCCTCCAATTGGCTTACGTCAAGGGACGCGGTGGTGGGTTGGTAGATGATGTCGCGCAGGTAGCCGAATAGAAGATCCGCGTTTGTATTCGCCACGTCTCGCTCCTTAAAGCTATTAATGCGTAAGGGGCTTCACTGGTATCGCGTAAGGGGCTTCACTGGTAATGCGTAAGGGGCTTCAGCTGTAGATCGGGAGGGTTAATTTTATGAGGTTTCTTCTAATATTATGAGGTTTTTCTCAGACAGCGCCCGCCGCCGCCGGGGTCTCCGTCCGGCCTTGAAAACGGCAGACCCGATCGCCGTTGGCCCAGCAGTCAATCTCCCGCACGTCGTATTTTTTGCCGGTATAAACCTCCAGTATGCCGGAGATGAAGCCCTCGTCGTAAACACAGACATTTTCGTAAGTGACGGGCAGGCCGCTGCAGTCAAGATCCTGACCCACCGTGAGCAAAATTTCCCCGGTTTCCGGCTTGAAATCCTCCATGCGCAGGATGCCGATTTTCAGATCCTTCAGGGATTTTTGCAGCCGCGATATGAAATTGTCGAAGTCGAGCTTCAGGTCGAGGACATTTTTGGCGAACTCGCTGCCGGCGAGGTAGCCGGCGGCGCGAAAATGCTCATTGGCCCCTTCCAGGCCGTAAGCTTTGCTCAAAACGTCCAGCATGGTGTACTGCATCAGGCGATAGACCAACACCGGCATTTCCTCACCCAGGTCGCCCCGACCTTCCTTGATGTCGCCCAGATTGCTCCAGGCGAAGTTGGCGTGAGAGGAAGCGGGCGCGAAAACATTTTTCATCAGGCGTACTCCTTTCGATATCAGCAAATGCCCTAACAATCGCATTGTATCATAAATCACCAAGGGAAGCAATAAAGCCGCGGCTAATCGGCCAATAAAAGAGGGCTAAAAGAGGGCTGGTGAAAGAGGGGTGAAAAAAGAGGGGTGAAAAAGGGCTTAAATCATAACATTTTCCGCGCCACCTCGGCCAGCAGCTCCGCGGTTTTCTCCGCGCCCAAAAGGCTGCTGTCGATAGACAGGCGGTAGCTGCCGGCCTTGCCCCAATGGGTATCGGCGTAATAATTGTGATACGCGGCCCTTTGACGGTCGATTTTCTCAATAGTTTCCTGGATTTTTTCCCGGGGCATATCGTATTCTTTCACCGCCCGGCTGATCCGATCCCCTATGGGGGCGTAGATGAAAACACTTAGCAGATGGGGGTGCTCCCGCAGCACATAATCGGCGCAGCGCCCGATAATAACGCAGGCGCCGGCCTGGGCGAATTCCCTGATCAGGCTGGATTGGAGAAGAAAAAGCTGATCATTGATCGGCAGGCTGAAGCCGTTGATAAATTGCGCGCCCAAGGGATAGGCGCTGGCGGCGGCGGAGTACAAAAAACTGTTGGCCGGCCGCTCGTCGGCGGCCGCGAACACATCCTGGGCGAAACCGGATTTTTCCGCCGCCAGGGAAATCAGCTTGTTGTCATAAAAGGGGATGGACAGCAGTTCCGACAGCCGCTGGCCAATCAAGCGGCCGCCGCTACCAAACTGCCTGCCGATCGTGATCACAGTGGGGTTATTCATGGTCGTCACCTCCGGGTAATAACATTTTATCCTGATCAATTGCCAAATAAACCTCCGGCCCCCGCCGGATTTTGCCCCGGCCGGCGGTAAGCTCCGCCACCGCCTGGTCAAAGGACTCCAGCCGGTCAGGCGGCACCGCCACGGTAAACATGACGGCGTCCTGATAGAGGGTGCCGGTTATGGGAAACTCCTGTCGGGCCAGCTCTCGGCGGAATTTTTCGGCCAGGGCGTATTCCGTCTCCGCGTAGCAAGTGAGAAAAGGGCGGCGCTCAACGATCCCGGCCGTTTCCAGGGCCAATTTGGCGGCCCGCGCGTATGTCCGGGCCAAGCCGCCGGCGCCTAGCTTGACCCCGCCAAAATAACGGGTGATCACGATGGCCGCCGCCTGAACGCCTTCCTTGCGCATCACTTCCAGGATGGGAAAACCGGCCGTGCCCCGGGGCTCGCCGTCGTCGCCGCAGCGGCCCGCCGAGGGATCCAGCGCGTAGGCCCAGACATTGTGAGTGGCGTCCCACCGCTGTTTTTTGATTTCCCCGATAAACCTAAGGGCCGCCGCCTCATCGCTCACCGGCCTGGCCTGGGCGATAAAGCGGGAGCGGGAGACGATCAGCTCAGCCGTTCCCGGCCCGTAAATAGTTTTGTAGCCCGCCGCCGCCATAGCTCCCCCTCCTTACCTTATAAATATTTGACAGGGAAGCGATTATTCCTGCATTTGGTTTGAAATGGATAGATCGAAATGGATAGATCGCGTAAATATTTCACCCGGCCACTTATTTGTGATAGAATGGCTTGTAGATCCGGTCGTATCCGGTTGTAAAAGTTATAAAAGAGGAGGGGGAGCTTTGACGGCGGAGAGGCGCGGCGGGCGCAATAAGACAATTACCCTGAGCGAGGCGGAAATCGGCGGTTACCTTGATTTGTGCCCCCGTTCTTATCCCGGGTCTTTACCGGGCGCGGCCGGCTATGTTATTTACGCCGACGCTTTTGAGGCTTTGGCGGGTTTGCCGGATAGCTTTGTTGATTTGCTTATCGCCGACCCGCCTTATAATCTCGCCAAAATTTACGCTGGCAAGTCCTTCAGGAAGATGAGCGACGGGGAGTACAGCGACTTTACCCGCCGGTGGCTGGAGGCGGTCAGGCATACGCTTAAACCTGCCGCCTCGGTATATGTTTGCTGCGATTGGCGGACAGGCATGATAGTTGGCAATGTGCTGGCGGATTTTTTTACCCTGCGAAACCGGGTGACCTGGCAGCGGGAAAAGGGCCGGGGCGCCGCGCGCAATTGGAAAAACTCTATGGAGGATATCTGGTTCGCCACGGTTTCCCCGCTGGAGTTTACCTTCAATACGGACGCGGTGAAAGTCCGCCGCCAGGTGATCGCCCCTTATCGCGTTGACGGCGCGCCCAAGGACTGGGTCGAGAGCGCGGCCGGAAAGTTTCGGGATACCTTTCCGTCTAATTTCTGGGACGATATATCAATTCCTTATTGGTCGATGCCGGAGAATACGAACCATCCGACGCAAAAGCCAGAGAAGCTGTTCGCGAAGCTGGTGCTGGCCAGCTCCCGGCCCGGTGATTTGGTGCTCGATCCTTTTTTGGGCTCGGGTACCTCGGCGGTGGTGGCCAAAAAACTGGGACGCGGGTTTATAGGTATTGAGCGGGAGGCGGAATACTGCGCCTATGCCCAAAAACGCCTGGCCATGGCCGAGCTGGACGGGAGCATACAGGGATATACGGACGGCGTGTTTTGGGAGCGCAATACCTTCAAGGCCCAGCAGAGGGAAAAGAGCCGGCCTGCCGGGGCAGGGGAAGCGAGCCTGTTTGACAGGAAAAGGCGCCGGCCTGCCGGGGCAGGGGAAGCGAGCCTGTTTGACAGGGGAGATAGCCGGCCTGCCGGGGCGGGGGAAGCGAGCCTGTTTGACAAGGAAAAGAGCCGGCCTGCCGGAATGGAGGGAGCCGGGGCGGAGTGGCGGCTTGAGATATGGGACGGAGATGAAAGCAATGGAGATGAAAGCTGATGAAATTTTTGCATCTGGCGGATTTGCATATCGGTAAAAGCCTCGGCGGCTTTTCGATGCTGCCGGAGCAGCGGCGCGCTTTCAGGCAGATCATCGGCTATATCAGAGCCGAGGGTCCCGCCGCCGTAGTCATAGCGGGGGATGTGTATGATCGGGCCGTGCCTGGTGTGGAGGCGGTGCGGGCCTTTGATGATTTTCTGACGGAGCTGGCCGGGGAGGAGGTGGCGGTTTTGCTCATCGCCGGCAACCATGACTCGCCGGAGCGTTTGAGCTACGCCAGCCGCCTGCTGTCGGAGAGGCGCTTGTTTATTCGCGGCGCGTTTGACGGCAATATCCAAAAGGTAACGCTGACCGATGAGTACGGCGAGGTTCATTTTTGGCTTTTGCCGTTTATCAAGCCGGCCTCGGTGCGGGGAACGCTCAGGCCGGCGGCGGCCGAGTTCGGGGCAGGGGAGGACGGCGGCGGGGAAGCCGTGAGCGGCGGCGAGGGGGCGGCGACTGACGGCGAGGAAGCCGTGAGCGGCGGCGTTGAAGGGGCGGACGGCCCCGAGGACGGGGTGATCGACAGCTACGACGCGGCGTTGGCGGCCGCGCTGGCCGCCGCCCCTATAGATTATACCGCACGCAATGTGCTGGTGTCGCACCAGTTTTATACCAGGGCGGGGGTGACGCCAGTGCGCTCGGAGTCCGAGCTGCTGCCGGTGGGCGGGCTGGACGGGATTGACGCCGGGCTGATCGAGAGGTTTGACTACGCGGCCCTGGGGCATTTGCACGGGGCGCAGTCGGTGGGCGAGCGGCACATACGTTACGCCGGGTCGCCGGTCAAGTACTCGGTTTCCGAATGGAAGCAGAAAAAGTCCGTCACCTTGGTGGAGTTGGGGGCCAAAGGCGCGCCGGTGGGCCTGACCTGTCTGCCCCTTGTCCCTGAGCGGGAGCTGCGGGAGATTAAAGGCGAGTTCGCAAGGCTGATGAGCGCCGGGGCGTCGGGAGACGGGGATGGCCGGAACGCCAATGAGGATTATCTCAGCATTATATTGACGGATGAGGAAGAAATTATCGATCCCGTGAGCAAGCTGCGGGGGGTCTATCCGAATATTATTGGCTTTAAATTCGCCAATTCCCGGACAAGCGTTGATCTCGCCGCGATTACCGCGGCTGCCGGCGCGGTGGAGCGGCTGTCGCCTTACGACTTATTCAGCGAGTTTTTTCTTGATGTTCAGGGCAGCGCTATGAGCGAGGCGCAAGCGGAGATCGCGCGGGAGCTTTTGACAGCGGAGGATGAGGTATGAAGCCGATCAAACTGACGATGAGCGCTTTCGGCTCCTATGCCGACACGCAGACAATCGACTTTACCAAGCTTGGCGCCAGCGGGCTGTATCTCATCGCGGGGGAGACTGGCGCCGGCAAGACGACGATCTTTGACGCCATTTCTTTTGCCCTGTTCGGCAAAGCCAGCGGCGCCGGGCGGGATTACGCCGGGATACTCCGCTCGGACTTCGCGGCGGCAAACGCGCGAACCTACGTTGAGCTTGACTTTGCCGTCGGCGACAAAATCTACGGTATCAGGCGCTCCCTGCGCCGAACCGGGCAGGAGGTCGTTCTGACGCTGCCGGAGGGCGGGACGCTGAGCGGCGACCGCAATAGCAGGGAGAAAATCGCCGAGATTGTCGGGCTGGATCGGGAGCAGTTCGCGCAAATAGTGATGATAGCGCAAAACGATTTTCTTCGCTTCCTGCAAAGCGGCACGGAGGAACGGCTGCGGATATTGCGGCGCATTTTTGGCACGGAGGCGCTGCGGCGGTTTCAGGAGCGGCTGAAGGAACGGGCCAGGCGGGAGAGCGAAAAGCGGGAGCTGATTATTCGCGATTTTGACCGGTATGAAGTGGATGTTTACAAGCGAGAGGAACAGTTTGCCGCCTGGGAAGCCCAAGCCGAGGCCGATCGGGAGCGGCTGGCGGCGACGGAGGGGCGGTTGGCCGAGTGTGACAAGAGCAAGCAGAACCTTGCCGCCGCTTTAGCGATCGCTGAGGAATTGAGTAAAAAGTTTGACGACCTGGCGGCGTCCCGCCTCGCTTTGGCGGAGCACGTCGGGCAGGCCGGGGAGATTGAGCTGCTCAGGCGGCGGGCCGCGCGGGGCGAGATCGCCCTGCGCCAGGTCAAGCCCTTGGCCGACGAGGCGGCCAGGGCGGCGGCAAATCACGCCGCCGCTCTGGTTGAGCTGACGGCGGCGCGGGAGGGGGAGGCCGCCGCGCTGGCCGCCTCGGAGCGGGCGGAGCGGGCTGTCAGCGCGTTGCCTCCCCTGGCTGAGGCGCAGGCGCGCTGCGCCGCTTTGGTAAGGGCGTGGGAGGCCGCCCAGGAAAAGCTGAAAAAGCTGGAACGGTTGCGGGTGAGCCGAGACGAGATTGTCGCCAGGCAAACCGCCTTGGCCGGGGAGCGGGCCGAGTTGGCGGCCGCCGACCAAACGCTGCGGGAATTGCCTGTTATTGCCGATAAGCAAAGCGCTTATGACCGGTTGACCCGGGCGCTGGAAGACAGTGAGAGCGGACTGGCCAGGCTGACGGCGTTGCGGGGCGATTTGGCCGGGATTCAGGGTAAAGCGGGCGAGCTGAGGGCCGCTCAAGGGGATTTTGAGGCCGGCAACGCCGCGTTTGTCGTCGCCAGCGACAGGCGCGAGGCGGTGGAGGAAGCGTTTCTGCGCAATCAGGCGGGTATCCTGGCTCAGGGGCTGGTGGCGGGGGCGCCGTGCCCGGTTTGCGGCGCCACAAATCACCCGGCGCCAGCCGCCCTGGCCGCCGGGGATGTGACGGAGGCGAAGCTGAAAAAGGCCAGGGATGACAGGGAGAAAGCCGAGAGGAAACGGGAGGCTCAGGCGGCGGTATGCGCCGCCCTCAAAACGGCGACGGATACGCTGACCGGGCGGTTTAACGCCGACCTGTCGGCGCTGATCCCGGATCTGTCAGCGCTGATTCCCGACCTGTCGGCGCTGATCCCGGATCTGTCAGCGCTGATTCCCGATCTGTCGGCGCTGATCCCGGATCTGTCAGCGCCTGCTTCCGACCCGCCGCCCAGCGCTCCCGTTCCAGCGTTGCCGGCGCTAGTCAATGATCTGTCGGTTCTCGCCCCTGACTTTGTTCCCGACCAGGCGGCCGGTTTGCTAGATGGTAAAATACGGGCCGTCGAAGCGGTGGTAAAAGAGCTGGCCAGGCGGCAAGGCGCCGCCCAAAAAGAGCTGGCCGCGATCGGGATAAAATCAGAGGACGCCAGAAAAAAACGAGAGAGGCTGGTACCCAGGGTCGCCGCGCTCCAAAGCGAGATCGATACCCTTAGGCAAAGGTTTGGCGGTGATCTCCAGGAGCTGGCGCCGGATACCGATTGGGAAACGACAGCGGCGGGGTTGGAGCGGCTTTTTGTTTCGGCTGGTAATGAGGCTAAAGGGTCAGCCAGCAAAAAGCAGGCCGGGGAGAAAGACCTGGCCGAGCTCGCGAAAAATTGGGAAACTGGGACAAAAAGGCGGAACGACACCGCTGCCGCCGCCAAAGCGGCGACCGCGCTGTCAGTTGAGCGCTCCGCCAACGCGGGCAAGCGAGAAAGGCTCCGGGACGAGGCGGCGGCCCAATATCAGGCGGCTCTGCGGGAGCGGGATTTTGCCGATGAGGCGGCATACGCCGCCGCCCTCATAACCGAGGCCGAGCTGGCGGCTTTTACGAGGCGGGTCATGGAGTATGGGCAAAAGAGTGAGCGGCTGGAGCGGGACATCAAACGCCTGGCGGGCGAGACCGCCGCTAAAGAGCGGCCCGACGCTGAAAAACTGAAAGCCGGCTTCGCGGCGGCCAGCGCCCAGTGGGCGGCTCTGAGCGAGAGCCGGGATGAGATCAAGGCCAATTTGCTTAAAATCGACAGCGGGCTGAGGGAGTTGCGCCGGGCTGCCGCCGACTTTGAGCGGGTGGAAAAGGGTTATGCCGCCGCGAAGCAATTGGCGGACACCGCCAACGGCAGGCTGGACTTTGAGACTTACGCGCAGACGGCTTATTTCGAGCGGGTTCTCAGCGCCGCCAATCAGCGGCTGCGGCTGATGAGCCAGGGCCGCTATACTTTACTGCGCAAAACTGAGGGCGGCGATGGGCGCAAACGGTCGGGGCTGGAGATTGAGGCGCTGGACATTTACACCGGCAAGGCCCGCCCGGCCAACAGCCTGTCCGGCGGCGAATCCTTCATGGCCTCGCTCTCCCTTGCCCTCGGCCTGTCCGATGTGGTGCAGCAAAGCGCGGGCGGCATCCGCCTGGACGCTATGTTTATTGATGAGGGCTTCGGTTCCCTGGACGCCGATGTTTTGGAGCTGGCCGTCAGGACGCTGGCCGAGATGGCGGGGGCCGACAGGATTATCGGCATTATTTCCCATGTGGCCGAGTTGCGGGAGCGGATTGACAAGAAAATCCTGGTCGAGAAAACCCCCGCCGGCAGCAGGATAAGCCAGATGCCGGAAAATTTTATCCAATGGCAAAGCCCAGAATGACGGGCGGGGGAGTGTCAGGCTTCCGGGAGCGTTACCGTAAACCGGCTGCCTTTGCCGCCCTCGCTGGCCGCCGCGACCGCGCCGCCGTGGGCCGCGACGATTGATTTCACTATGGCCAGCCCAATCCCGGCGCCGCCGGTACCCCGGCCCCGGGATTTGTCGGCGCGGTAGAAACGCTCAAAGATAAATGGCAAATCGCTCTCCGGTATGCCGACGCCGTCGTCACTGACCTCAATAACGCCGATACCCGCGCCGCGGTGGACGGAAACCTCTATGTGGCCGTCGGCGGGGGTATATTTCACGGCGTTGGATAACAGATTTGTCACTACCTGCGCCAGCCTGTCCTTGTCGGCCAGCGCCGCGACAGGCGCGCCGCCCACCGTCAGCTTTACCCCCCGCTGGCTCGCCGCCGCCTCCCAGGCGGGGGCGACATTACGGACGACCTCCAGAAGGTCAACCGGGGCCAAATTCAGCCGGGAACTGTCGCTGTCGGCCTTGGCCAACCGGGCCAAATCGTTGACGAGGGAGCCAAGGCGCAGGACTTCCTCCCGGCAGCTTTGCAGTCGTTCCTTGGTGGGCTGCCACAGGCCCTCGATCATGGCGTCCAAATGGGCGCCTACCGAGGTCAGGGGTGTCCGAAGCTCATGGGCGACATCGGCGGTCAGGCGCTGCCGCAGCTTTTCCTGTTCCGCCAGCGCTTCCGACAAGTAATTGATCGCCGACACAAGGTCGGAGAGCTCCCTGGTGTCAGTCTCATTCTCCAGTCGCGCGGCGTAGTCGCCTTTTGAGATGCGCCTGGCGGCCTCGGCCGTTTTGGCGAGGGGGCGCGTTATGCGGCGGGCCAGGAATAATCCCGCCCCGACGGCGACGGCGGCGGCGGCGATCCCGATGTAAACCAAAATGGTATTGAGCGCCTTGATAAAGCGAAAATCAGTTTCGCTGTAGAAATAAGGCCCGTAGTAATTGATGACGACAGCGCCCAGCCTTTGCCCGCCATGCTCCAGCTCAAAGGTGTGCGCGGTAAAATCGCCGGATTTTTTGGCTATATCCATACGAACGGTGATCTCCGACATAATCTGCCCGCAAAGGGACATATCGTGATTCTCGGCGTCCCAAATAATATCGCCGTCGCTGTCGTAAATTTTCAGGATATAGCCGTCATAAAGGGAGTACATGCCCAGGGCGTGAATGTATTCCAGGTTCCAGGCGCCGGTGGACCCGTCCCATTGCCCGCTCAGGTCGGCGGCGATATTTCTGCTACGGGCCGTTTCCTGCGCCTCGATATAAGCCTCAAATTGCCTATTGATAACCAGATTGGCGAAAACGCTCACCAGGGCGATGACCAGCAGCACCGCCAGAAGGATCGTCAGTGACAGCCGCGCTCTCAGGCTATGCCTCATTGCCGCCTCCCCCAAATTTGTAGCCCAGGCGATGGGCTGTCAGCACATAAACGGGATTTTTTGGGTCGTCCTCAATTTTCTGTCGCAGATTTTTTATGTGGCTGTCCACGGCGCGATCGTAGCCGTCGAAATCGCCGCCGAGAGCGGCGGCGATCAGCTCGTCCCGGGAGAATACCTTGCCGGGGTATTTCACGAGGGCGGCCAGTATTTTTAACTCGCTGGCCGTCAGCCCGGCGTCGCTGCCGTTTTTCTTGACCGCGCCCCGCTCAAAATCGGCGGTCAGGTCGCCGCCCCGCCAGGAGCTGCGGACGGTCAGCGGTACCAGGTCGCTGGCCGAGCGCCGGAGCAGGGCTTCCGCGCGGGCAAATAGCTCTTTTAGGCTGAACGGCTTGGTCAGGTAATCGTCCGCGCCGATGCCCAGACCGTTCAGGAGGTCATTTTCCTCTACCTTGGCGGTCAGCATGATGATCGGGACGCGGGAATGGCGGCGAACCTCGCGGCAGACTTCCTCGCCGGAAATATCCGGCAGCATCAGGTCGAGCACAATCAGCGACAGGTTTTCCCTGCCGCTGATTGTCACGGCCTCCCGACCGCTGGCCGCGGTGAATACGTTGAAGCCCTTGCTCTCAAACAGAGCGGAAACGACCTCAAGGATCTTGGGCTCGTCGTCCACCGCGAGCATATTTCTCATACATCGTAGCCTTCCTCGGCTATCGCGGCCTTGATCGCCTCAAGGGTGACTTTGGCCGGGTCATACTTTACCTCGGCGGCGCCGTCCCGCAGGGAAACTTTTACCCCGGCGACGCCAGCCAGCCCGCTCACCGCGTTGGTCACCGCCTTGACGCAGTGCTCACAGGACATACCGCCTACTTTCAGGGTTGTGTTGGTCATTTAATCCGCCTCCTCGCTTAAATACTCATTATGTTATTTAAATGTTTGTTATGCCAGATCAAATGATTGTTATGCCAGATCAAAGGGCTTGAGCAGCTTGTCTACCTCGGCCGGCTTGCCATTGGCGTGCACAGTGACTTGGGCTAGCGTCCAGCCGGCGACGGCGCTGGGATCAACCCCCGCCGCGATCCACGGCTCAGGCGCCAGCGCGAAGACGATGTCCTTGTCGTTGGCGCTCAGATCCTTCGCCCACTCAAAGAGATTGCCGCCGCCAAGGCTGACGCCGTAGTGGTCAAGGGCGGCGTGATAGCCGACAGCGCCGCCGTAAAGCCTGACGATTTGCTCGTAGGAGGATAGCGGCGTCGCCTCGCCCTGGTAACGCGGCTCAATGTC
Organism: Peptococcaceae bacterium; assembly: GCA_031265035.1. Classification (GTDB taxonomy): domain Bacteria; phylum Bacillota; class Peptococcia; order DRI-13; family UBA5745; genus JAISDE01. The sequence continues at coordinate 29,100 of JAISDE010000011.1, forward strand.
GCCGAGCTTCGTCCCGGTGATCAGCTTGCCGTCGCTATAGACGACGCCGGCGGGTAGCTTGTCAGGGTCAAGCCCCGCGTCGAGAAAGGGCGCGGCGTCGAACTCCAGCATCACGTCGTAGAGCGGGCTTTTGCTGTAGTCCTCGCTCCAGATGAATCTGGCCGAGCCGTCCGGGGCGCTCAACGACCAGCCGCCATGCCTCTCGTCCGGGGCGACATTTTCCGGCGCCGCCCGCAGCGCCGCGTCAAAGGAGGCGGCGGAGCCGGCGCCAATCACGTCCAGCCGCTGGACGAGGCTAGAGCAAGAGGTGAGGGCCAGGGTCAGGAGCGCTCCCAGAGCGAGGGGGAGAAGGGGTCTTGGCAGTTTTATCATCGCGATTTTCTCCTTAACGGTAAAGCTTATTAACGGCAACAGTAGAGTTTAATCAACGGTCGGGAATTTTGACGGGGCCGCCTCGGCGGCTGGGCTTGCTCGCGTCTGAGCCGTCGCCTCAGCGGCTGGGCTTGAACCGTTTCAGGCGCAGCGCGTTGGTCAAAACGGACACAGAGCTAAGGCTCATGGCGGCGGCGGCGAAAATCGGGTTGAGCAGGGGACCGCCCAGCAGATACAGAACGCCCGCCGCCAGGGGGATGCCGATAGTATTGTAGCCGAAGGCCCAAAACAGGTTCTGCTTGATATTGCGGATAGTGCGCTTGGAGAGCTGCAGAGCCGTCGGGACATCCATCAGGTCGCTGCGCATCAGCACAATATCGGCGCTTTCCATGGCCACATCCGTGCCGCTGCCGATGGCGACGCCGATATCCGCCTGGGCCAGCGCCGGCGCGTCGTTGATACCGTCGCCCACCATGGCGACCTTGTTGCCCTCGGCCTGCAGCTTCCTGACCTCGCTGGATTTATCCCCCGGTAGCACCTCGGCCAGCACCCGATCGATCCCTACCTGCCGCGCGACCCAGTCCGCGGTTTTTTGGTTGTCGCCGGTAATCATGGCCACCTCGACGCCCATTTTGTGCAGGCTCTCTATAGCGGCCCGGCTGGAGGGCTTCATCACGTCGGCTACCGCGACGATTCCAGCTAAAGCGCCGTCCACGGCCACATACATCGGCGTTTTGCCTTCCCCGGACAGCCGGTCGGAATCCGCCGCCAGCGAACCAAGAGAAATCCCCCGCTCATCCATCAATTGACGGTTGCCGGCCAGGACGCCCCGGCCGTCAATCCTCGCCTCGATGCCCCGGCCGGTAATAGAGACGAAATCCGTCGCCGGCAGCAGCTCAAGCCCTTTGGCCCGCGCCCCCAGCACGATTGCCTGGCCCAGGGGATGCTCCGAGGCGTTTTCCGCCGAGGCCGTCAGCCGCAGCAGGCTGTCGGCGGGCATGGCCGCCGCTGGCAGCACATCAGTGACAGACGGCTTGCCCTCGGTGATGGTGCCGGTCTTGTCGAAAACGATAATGTTTACTTTATGAGCGGTTTCCAGCGCCTCGCCGCCCTTGATCAGGATGCCGTTTTCCGCGCCTTTGCCCGTGCCGACCATGATCGCTGTGGGGGTGGCCAGGCCCAGGGCGCAGGGGCAGGCGATGACCAGTACCGAAATAAAGATGGTCAGGGCGAAAGACAGATCCCGGGTACCGATAAACCACGCTATGCCCGCGGCGGCGGCGATAGCGCACACGATAGGCACGAAGACGCCGGAGACTTTGTCGGCCAGGGCCGCGATAGGCGCCTTGGAGCCTTGCGCGTCCTCCACCAGCTGGATAATCCGCGCCAGGGCGGTGTCTGCCCCGATTTTTTCCGCCTTGAACCTGACCGCGCCGGTGGTGTTGATCGTGGCGGCGTAAACCTTGCTGCCCTCGGTTTTGTCGACGGGCATACTCTCCCCTGTCAGCATGGACTCGTCTATGGCGGTATGCCCCGCCAGGACGACGCCGTCCACGGGGATTTTGCCGCCGGGCCGCACGGCCACAATGTCGCCGATCTCCACGTCGTCAATGGGGATTTCCTTTTCCTCGCCGTCAACGATGATTGTGGCGGTCTTGGGCGCCAGCCCCATCAATTTTTTGATAGCCTCGTTGGTGCGCCCTTTTGATACCGCCTCCAGCGATTTGCCCAACAGGATCAGGGTAATAATCACGCCGGCTGTCTCAAAGTAGAGGAAGTCTACCGCCATAAAGCCGCCGGTCGCTATCTGAAAGATGTTGTAAACGCTGTAAACGACAGCCGAGGTCGTGCCTATAGCGATCAGGCTGTCCATATTGGGGGCGCGCCGCCAAAGGGCGGTGAAGCCTACGGTGTAAAATTTGTAGCCCACGCCGATGACGGGGAGGACGAGGGCCAGCTCCGCCAGGCCATAGATCAGCGGATAGCGCATCGGGTCAAGCAAGGCGGGGAAGGGCAGCCGGACGAAGGTGATCATCGGCGCCCTCGCGATATACAGGAGAGGCAGGGAGAAGACGGCCGAGATGATGAATTTTGTCCACATGACCCGGATTTCCTTTTGCTTGCGCGCCCTGTCCTCGTCCGCGGCCCCGATCCCCGTATTGCTCAAGGCCTTGTAGCCCGCCTTCTCAATGGCCGCCTTGATGGCGGCGGCCCGGACTTTAGACGGGTCATAGATGACTGTCGCTTTTTCGGTGGCGTAGTTTACCGAGGCGCTGGCCACGCCGTCAAGCTTGCGTATCGCCCTTTCCACCCGCTGGGCGCAGGCGGCGCAGCTCATTCCCCCAACGGGGATCGTGAGTCCGCCCCCCGCTGCCGCCGGGACTGGCTCAATTTTTGTAAGGTTTTCCCTGGTGTCGTTATCCATATCGCAAATCACCTCGCCGGGTTTATTTTCTGTGCCGGGTTTACCTGCCGGGTTTATTTTCTGTCAACCGCCGTAACGCCGCCCGCCTGTCTTGACATCGCTTTGGGTCGGTACTATTATTCTATCTGTAATTATCAATATTTCAAGTACGCACTTAATTGTGCAATACTATCAAAAAGGATACCATTAAAAAGGATACTGTCGAAAAGGATATTGTCGGAGGTCGGGAAAAAATGGGGGGAGGCCAGAAAAATGACCTGTGAGTGTGTCGGTGTCAATTGTCCCGTTGACGCCACCCTGCGCCTGATTGGCGGGAAATACAAATCCCTTATTCTTTGGCATCTGGTGGGCGGCCCGCTGCGCCACGGCGAGCTTCACAGGCTGATCCCGCAGGCGACGCCGAAAATGTTGACCCAGCAGCTGAGGGAGTTAGAGAGGGACAAACTGCTTTTCCGCCAGGTTTACCCTGTCGTGCCGCCCAAAGTGGAGTACGGGCTGACCGACCTGGGCCTGAGCCTGAAGCCCATACTTGCCGCCATGTATGATTGGGGCGAGGCGCATCTGCGGCGCAACGGCCTCACGGCTAATTGCTCAATGGCAAAGGCTCTACCACAGTGATCGTGCCGCGGATCATGCCCATCCAGCAGCTGTAGCGAAATTGCCCCGGTTGATCCGGCGTGAACTCGATGACATTTTCCCCCGTACTGAACCGATGCTCAATATCGTAGGCGGGAATATACATGGCGTTGTTGCAGCCGTTGATACTGCCCTGGGGCGCGTCGATTACCCATTTTACCGGGGCGCCGGTCTGTACGGTAATGGCGGGATACCGGCCCGATTGCAGGGTCGAGTTGACAAGCTGCGTCCCATCCACCAGCTCAATGGGGGCGAGGGCGGCCTGTGAGGCGGCGGTGTCCGGGGCGGCGGTGATGTAGCCGGGCAGAAAAGTCGGCAGGGTGAGGCCCGACAAGCTCCACCCCTGGGAGAGCATGGTCAGTCCCAGCACCACCACCAGTGACGCTCCCGCCGTCATTACTTTGTGAGTGAATTTTTGGCTGAGGATGGTGGAGAGCGCGCCCAGGCCAAACATCAGCGGCACGGTGCCCAAGCTGAAAAAGAGCATCGCCAGCGCCCCGGCTAGGGGGCTACCCGCGGACAGGGCATAAATCTGCATGGCCTGCAAAGGCCCGCAGGGCATCAGCCCATTCAGCAAACCCACAATCAGCGGCCCCTTAGACGTCGCCTTCTCGGTATCTATCGCCCGGGTGAGCAAGCCGGGCAGCCGCGGGGTCAACCGCCGCAGCCAGGGAAACAGGCCGAGCATATTGACGCCCATAATGATCATGAAGGCGCCGGCGATCAACTTCAGCGCCCCCTGCGCCGCGGTGGAGAAGGTAAACACCGCGCCAAGCCCGCCGACGAGAAAGCCCACTGCCGTATAGGCTATCACTCTGCCGAGATTATACAAAAACGTCGGGCCTAAAGCGGCGCTCAGGTGTCCGCTCTCCCCGCCCCGGGGGACGCACTGGGAGAGATTGATACCGCCGCACATCGCCACGCAATGAACCGAGGTGAGTAGCCCGACGACAAACAGCATACCCAGCCCCATACCGGCCTCGGCCAGGCGGCTTGGCGTCAGCAGGCTCAGTATCCCAAAGCGGTAGAGCAGGATATAAAGCGACGCGATCAGGAGCAGTGAGCCGGCGACGGTGTTGGTGGCCTGAGCGTTGGGCCTGGCGCTTTGGGTGTTGGGCCTGGCGCCCCGGGTATTGGGCCTGGCGCCTTGGGTGTTGGGCCTGGCGCCTTGGGCATTGGGCTTGGCGCTTTGGGCATTGGGCTTGGCGCTTCGGGCGTTGGCCCCGGTTTCCCGGGCCGACGCCGTGTAGCCGGCCCCGTTTATGGCGGCCTTGACGCTGTCCTCGGACGCCTGATCAGGGTCGAACTCTACCTCGGCGACGCCGGCGCCGTAGCTGACCTTAGCCGCGGTCACGCCTGGCGTCCGCAGCAGCGCGCGCTCAATTCGCCGCTGGCAGCCGACGCAGGTCATGCCGCCGATACGCAGCGTAACGCGCCCGATTTTGGGTTTCATAGCGCACCTCCCCTGTCTGTGTTACATCCAAATTGTAGCCGGGTGATTTGTAGAAATTATGGAGACTTTCTCGCGTTCACATAATTGAATTAACAGGCTAAATAGACTATAATAAATACGTGAGCCGCGAACGCGTAAAAAGCCGATTCAAGATTGTGGCTTACACTCGCTTGTCTCGGTATAAATACGCTTGTTTGGCGGAAAGAGGCTCTGATGGATTTTAATTATGACGATTATTATCGCCCTTGTCATGACGTGGTATTCGCGATTATGCTCGCGGATAAATCATTGTTCACCAGATTATGCTCAGCGGTATACGGCAAGCCTGTCTCCATTGTAGGCGAGCCGCTCTCCCAGGCTGTCGCGCGGGAGAGCGACGTCTTGCTGAACAGTATCCGTTTTGACGTGCTGGCTGTCGCGGATGAGAACCGGATATTTACTTTGGACATTCAAAGGCGTTACACTCAAGGGAGGCAGGAGCGCCGGGGCGTGTATTACATGTGCCGGTCAGTATCCACCCAAAAAGTAGCCAATATGAAATATGAGGAGCTTCACCCTGTCCACATCGCCTTTATCCTGACCGATCATCCCGACACGCCCAGCGGTGTCCGCAAGGTGGGGCTTTGCTACCTTGACACGGGGGATATCTACGATGACCTGATTGAGTTGGTTTTGGTCTATGTGCGGACGGTAGTCAAGGCGCCCCCCCAAAAAGGCGCGCCCGAGGATAATGATCTTTATATCTTTACGCGATTTTTCGCTGTGAGTAGCGAGGATGAGGCGGCCGCCTACGCCACCGAGTTTGAG
>JAISDE010000146.1 GCA_031265035.1 Peptococcaceae bacterium
GCGCGGTATGTTAGCTACCTCAGAGCTGAGCGCCTGCTGGTGATCGGCGACATAAAGAAGCCCAACCTGCTGTCCGATCTGGTGGATGAATATGGCCCCAATATATGCGCCATGCTCGACGCGCCGATCCGCGTCGGCGGCGAGTTGGCCGGCGTCGTCTGCATTGAGCAAGATCGCTGCGAGTTGTATCCTCAAAGGCGCGAGTGGACAGTAGCGGAACAGAACTTCGCTTCCTCCCTCGCCGATTTCATGGCGCTGGCCATAGAGAGCGCCGAGAGGCGTACCCTGATGCGCCGCACCGAGACTATGATGAGCAACCTACCCGGCATGGTGTATCAATGCCTCAATGACCCGCCCAACTTCACCTTCACTTTTGTCAGCGAGGGCAGTTTGGCCCTGGTCGGGTATACGCCCGAGGAGCTTATGGGCAATAACGCGCTGAAATTTTTCGACATGGTGCATCCCGAGGACGCCGATCCGCTGGAGAAGGTAAACGCTGTAACGCTGTCCGTGGGCTTACCCTTGGAGACCACCTTCCGGGTTATCATGAAGGACGGCACCGTCAAGTGGATTTGGGAGCGCAGCCGCGTTGTCGAGTTCAACCCGGACGGGACGCCCCATCTTTTGGAAGGTTTTTACACCGATATTACCGAGCAGCGGCGTTTGGAGGCCGCCGAGCTAGCCAACCGCGCTAAATCCGAGTTTTTGGCCAACATGAGCCACGAGATCCGCACGCCAATGAACGCTGTCCTCGGCATGACCGACCTAGCCTTGCGGGACATCGCCTCTCAGGACGCCGTGCGCGGCTATCTGACCAACATCAAAAACGCCGGTAATCAGCTGCTCTCCATCATCAACGATATCCTCGATTTCTCCAAGGTCGAGGCCGGCGTGGTAGAGTTGGTGCCGGAGGAATATCAGATCCACTCAATGATCAACGACGTCACGACGATGATCCATGTGCGGATCGGCGACAAGCCCCTTGACTTTATTGTGGACGACGACCCCGACCTGCCCAAAGAGCTGATCGGTGACGTGACAAGGATAAAGCAGATTTTCATCAATCTCCTGACCAACGCCGTCAAGTTTACCAAGGAGGGGCACATCATTTTGGCTGTCAGCGCCGAGCCATGTGAGACGGAGGGTGAGTGCAGGCTGAGAATCAGCGTCACGGATACCGGCATTGGCATACGCAATGAGGACATCCCTCAGTTGTTTGGCAATTTCTCGCAGGTCGACACGCGGAAAAACCGGGGCATAGAGGGCACCGGGCTGGGACTCGCCATCACCCAAAAACTGGTGGGGCTGATGGGCGGGGAAATCCAGGTCGAGAGCAAATATGGCGAGGGGAGCTGTTTCTCCTTATATATCGCGCAAAAAATGAAAACAACGCGGCCCATATCCAAACTGCTGGCCGATGAGCGCCGTCGGGTGGCGATCTGGCGAACGCCCGAGGTCAAGTCCCGGGTACTCGCGGATAAAATAAGAAAACTGGGGGTTGCCTGTGACATTATTAGCGGCTTTGACAACCTCGCGGGATACACCCATATATTTTTCGACTACGCCCATTTTGACGAGATAATAAAAATGCCCCTCGGCGACGCCAAGCTGCTCGCCGTCGCGCGGGGCCTGCCGGGCAACGAGAAGATACCGTCGCGTATGACAGTCATACATATGCCCCTCACGACCCTTACGGTGTTGAAATTGTTAGGCGGCAAAACGGACGGCCTGGACAACCCCGACGGGGACACCGACGGGTACACCGTGCGGCTGCTCGGCACCCGCTGCCTGGTCGTGGATGACATTGACATCAACCTGATTATCGCCGAGGAATCGCTGCTCGCCTACGGGGGAACGGTGGATACGGCCTCCAGCGGCGCGCGGGCCATCGAGATGGTGAGAGAGCATGATTATGACATTGTTTTTATGGATCATATGATGCCGGAAATGGACGGCGTGGACGCGACAAAAATTATCCGCGCGCTGCCGGGGGAAAAATATCGGAAGCTGCCTATTATCGCCCTCACGGCCAACGTTGTAGGCGACGTGCGGGATATCTTTATGAAAAGCGGCATGAGCGACTTCCTCTCCAAACCCCTTGAGCGCGATGAGATCGAGCGTACGCTCAGGGAATGGATTCCCCGGGAGAAATGGCGCGGCGTCCCCCGCGCGTAGATCTCTACCAGCCGCCCCGCCGCAGGCAGGCGACCTGGGCGGCCAACCGCCGCCGGGACAAGGCGAAATCCTCACCCACAAGCTCATGCACCAAATAGGCCGGCGACACCCGGCGCAGCAGCTCGCCAATGGCCGGCTCCGTAAAGGGCAGATGGGGATCAACGCCGCCGATGTAATCGTAGACCCGGGCGAAGCGGCTTTGAAACTCCGCCAGATCCCGGGGCGGCAGTGGCGCTTCCTCCCCCATCGCCTTTCGTCGCGCCTTGACGCCGCCGGCGCCGCAAAAAGAGCGGTTCAGATGCACAGCCTGAATCCGCCCCGCCCAAGGACCCAGATCCTCCACCGCCCGCAGCAAATACGCCACCGCCGCTTTCTGGCTGGGCAGGCCGGGCCGGACATTCATCAGATGGGAGCAATCCAAAACCAGCCCCAGATTGGGATAATCGATCTCGGTCAGCAATCGGCTGATCAGGTCTTTTTTCAGTAGCGTCAGGCCGGGCCACCAGAGATTTTCCAGCAAAATCAAGATTTTGCCTGACAAGCCGGCCACCGTCTCATTCAGCAGGCGGATAAAAGCCTCCACCACTTCCTCGTCGCTGACGCTGAAATCGCCTGTGAAAACGTCCCGGTGGCGGCAGGCGGCCACATGGACGACCGCGTAGCGGGCGCCCAGGCTCTCGGCCAAAATCAGCTCCCGGCGCCAGACCTCCCGCAAATGGCCAGGCTCGGCGCCGCCGAAGTAATAAAGCAGGCATTGCCGGTTGGGAAACTCCGACCGCAGCCCCGCCTGGTCGCCCCGGTAAAAATCCAGCCAGGACAGCCAAAAAGGCAAGTGCCAGCCCACAATATGCGGGCGAGGAAAAAGGGGCTGGCTCACCGGCCCAGCCTGAATCAACTCGACGCCGTCCAAATCGTGATCCCACAAAAAGCCCGCCAGGCCGCCAGGATAGCGGGCGAACCTGGCCAGCTGCCCCGGCCAGGAGGATAAGTTAGTTAAACGCAACATTTTGTCCCGCCGTTCCCAGCCAACCGAGCCAGCCGCGGCAATCGCGCCTGCCGGGCCGCCCACACAGCCCCCGCCACCCGGGCCAGCCGGGGCTGAGGGCCGGGGCTAACCCCGGCCCTCGGCGCCAGCGGCGATCTCATATTCCCGCAGCGCCAAAATCGTCTGTTGGATCAAATCGTCCACTTCCCAGCCCAGCATGGCCGCCCCCCGCTCAATGACCTCCCGGGAGCAGCCGGCGGCGAAGCTGGCGGTCTTATACTTTTTTTTCACGGATTTCAGCTCCAGATCCAGCGTGCTTTTTGACGGCCGCATAATGGCGACGGCGCCGATCAGGCCGGTCAGCTCGTCGGTGGCGTAAAGCACCTTCTCCATCTCATGCTCCGGCTGAATATCCACCGTAATACCGTAACCGTGGCTGGCGGTGGCCCGGATCAGGCGCGGGCTGAGGCCCCGCTCCCTCATAATCTCCTGGCTTTTGACACAATGCTGCTCCGGGTACAGCTCAAAATCCAGATCGTGCAGCAAACCCACCAAAGACCAAAACTCCGCTTCCTCGCCGTAACCCAGCCGGCGGGCGAAATAGCCCATGACGCTTTCCATAGTACGGGCGTGATTTAAGTGGAAGGTGTCCTGATTGTACTCTGTCAGCAGCGCCCAGGCCGCCGCCCGGTCAAGGCTTTTCCCCTCGCCCCGGTCAAGGCTTTTCCCCTCGCCCCGGTCAAGGCTTTTCCCCTCGCCGTCCCCGGCCTGCTCCCTCGTCATTTTCTCCATGCCAGCCCCCTCGTCTTCATCTATCCTCATCTATCCTCATCTATCCTCATCTATCCTCATCTATCCTCATCTATCTTCATCTATCCTCATACATCTTCACCTGTCCTCATCTATCCCCCTCGTCTTTATTCTTTACCTAAGGAATCGTGGCCCCTAGCCTGGTAGACGGCCCGATAGGCGCGCCCAGGGTGAGATCCAGCCCGGCGATCCGATAATAATAGGTCTTGCCGCTCACCACCGTATTGTCGGTGAAAGAATTGGTGGTCAGGCCGGCGGCGGCGGGCAGCAGATTGCTGGCGTCGATGACGAATTCCGGATCCTCCGACCGGTAAACCTGGTAGATCGCCTCGTTGCCGGGGTTGATCTCATTCCAGAGCAGCTGAACCGTATAATTCAAGCCCACGGGCACCAGGGCGCCGTCCAGGCGGGGGATGGTCTGGGGATTGCCGGTCGGCTGCTCACCTATCACCCCCTTGAACTCGCCGGAGGTTCCCAAAACCAGGCCGTCGGTCTTGTCGATGGCCTGAATATAATAATAATAGGTACCGATGTCGGTGGGGGCGAAGCTGTCCGCGTAGGAGGCTGTGCCGCCGCCCAACACGGCGATCCGGTCGGCCAGATTGGCCGGCGTATTGGGGGAGTCGGAGCGCAGGACATGGAAGGTGGTATTGGCGTCAACCCGGGAGGCGTACCAGGAGAGGCGCGCCGCCGTAGTCTCGTCCGTTCGCTCCACATTGCCGTAGAGGCGGATTTGAATGGAGCCGTCGTCCGGGATCTGAATCACCCCGCCCGGCCCGTGAATGCCGCAAAGCTCATTGGGCGCCTCCAGCACGGCGTCCTGGGGCGCGATATCCCCCACCCAGGGCGTCAACCGTCGCAAAAAGACCCGGGTCTCCACCAGTGGGCAATTCTCCGTGGGCAAAAGGCCGCTGTCGGCGCAAACCGGGGCCTCCGCCCAGACGGTAGATTCCTCCGTCGGCGCGAAGCCGGCGTTGAATTTCTCCGTGACAATAAATTCCTCCGGCGTCAGGGGTGAGGGCAGCATACCGGATTTGGCGTCAATAGTCACGCTCCTGATGCCGTCCGCGGTGGGAAAATCATGAACGGGAATATCCCAATGGGCCGCCGTCATGACCTCCTTCCAATCCGGCGCGCAATAAGTGCTGCCAAAGACGCCGGGCATCCGCTCGACTATATCATAGCCCATCCAGATCGCCCCGGCCAGATCCGCCGTAAACCCGACAAACCAGGCGTCGGCGTTCTCCGAGGTGGTGCCGGTTTTGCCGGCGGTAGGCCGATCGCTCAGCCTGGCCCCCGTGCCGGTGCCGCCGGACACGGCGGAGACCAGCATATCTGTCATCAGGTAAGCGGTCTGGGGCGACATCGCCACCCGCCGCTCCGGCGCGTGCTCATAAAGCACATTGCCCTTGTGATCCGCGATGCGCCGGATGGCGAAAGGCTTGTTGTAAATCCCGCCGTTGGCGAAAGCGGCGAAGGCGGCGGACATCTCCAGGGGCGAGACACCCCGGGTCAGGCCGCCCAGGGCCAGGGCCGGGCCGGCGTCAAGCACCGGGCCGCTTTCTACCAGTGTGGTAATGCCTACCTTTTTGGCGAAATCCACGCCGTTTTGGACGCCGATCTGCTCGATTAGCTTCACGGCGATAGTGTTCAGGGAGCGCTGCACCGCGGTGCGCAAGGTCACCAGCCCCCGATAGGATCGGTCGCTGTTGACGAATTTCTTCTCCGTATTCAGGAAGCCGTCGGGATAATCATCCAAAACATTGCCGGGGTTCCACCCCAGCTCCAGGGCGGGACCATAGGAGGCTATGGGCTTGAAGGATGAGCCGGGCTGACGCAGAGCGTCGGCGGCCCGGTTGAAGCCCCGCACCTCATTGATATCCCGGCCGCCGATCATCAGCCGGACGGCGCCGCTGTTGACCTCCACAACGGCCATAGCGGACTGGATCAGCTTACCTTCCTCATTTGAGTTGGGAAACTTCTCCGGGTTGGCGTACAATTCCTCCGCCTTGGCCTGGGAGGGCACGTCCAGGGTCGTATAAACCCGGTAGCCGCCGGTATACATGCGGATGGCGTTGGATTGGTCGATGCCCAAAATGGCGCAGGCCTCATTGAAGGTATAATCCAAAAAAGACTGATTGGCGTAGTCGCCGCTCTCCTCTTTCAAGACGGTGGACTTGACCACATTGAGGGGCGCCGCCTTGGCCGCCGCCGCCTCCCCCTCCGTGATATAGCCCATTTTGACCATCTCATTGAGCACGATGGCCTGCCGGTTTTTGGCCCGCTCCATATTGGTGAAAGGGTTGAAAAGGCCGGGGCCGTTGACCACGCCGGCCAGGAAAGCGTACTCGCCCAGGCTCAGGCTGTTGATACTCCTGTTGAAATAGTTCTGCGCGGCGGTGGCCAGGCTGTAAGCCCGCTCGCCATAATAAACATTATTGAGATAAAAAGAGAGGATTTGCTCTTTGGAGTAGATTTTCTCCATCTCCAAGGCGATCCAGGCTTCCTTGATTTTCCGATCCCAATTTTTCTCGGTATTGCCCACATCCAAAATCACCAGGCGGGCAACCTGCATGGTGATAGTGCTGGCCCCCTGGCCCCGGCTGCCGGAGCGCAGATTGGCCCGCGCGGCGCCGACGATCCGGAGGGGGTCGACGCCCTTGTGCCGGAAAAAGCGCTGATCCTCGATGGAGACAATAGCCTGCTTCATCCGCAGGGGGATCTCCGTCGGCTCCAAAAGCACCCGATCCTTCTCCGAATGGTACTCGCCGATCAGGTTGTCCTCCCGATCATAGACGTAGCTGGTCATATCGCCGGCCAGCACGGTCAAATCCGTGTCCTCGGGTATAGATTTAATCACATTGTAAGCGTAGCCGGCGACCAAGCCGGTAGCGACAAACCCCAGGATCACGAAAAGCAGGAACAACAGCAGAATCACCCGGCCGACAATTTTACGGATCTTGCGCCGGCCTTTGCTTTTAGCCATCAAAATTTACCCCCAGTCACCCGACACACTGTCAGCCCGCCATTCAATATCGGCCTGACGCTCAATATCGGCCCGCCGCTCAATGCCAACTCGCCGCCCAACACCGGCCCGACACACTGTCAGCCCGCCGCTCAGTACCGGCCTGACGCTCAATATCGGCTCGCGGCTCGATATTAGCCCGCCGCTCAGTCTTTTTCCTCGCGGCTCTTTTGATAGTCGGCGATAATGCCCTGAGCCACAGCGCCGGGCACATCCTCGTAATGATCAAAATTCATGGTGAAATAGCCCCGGCCCTGGGTGATGGATTTCAGGTCGATGGCGTAACGGTACATCTCGCTCAGAGGCGCCTGGGCCTTGACGATCTGCCATTTGCCGTGAGGCTCCATACCCAGGATGCGACCCCGCTTGCCGTTTAAGTCGCTGATAATATCCCCCATGTACTGCTCCGGCACATGCACCTCCACGTACTGCACCGGCTCCATCAACACCGGCTTGCACTTCTCGACGCCCTTTTTGAAGCATTGGGAGGCGGCGATCTTGAAGGACATCTCCGAGGAATCCACATCATGATAAGAGCCGTCGTACAATTCCACCTTGATCTGGGTCATGGGATAGCCGGCCAGCACCCCTTCCGCCATGACCTCCCGCACGCCCTTCTCCACCGCCGGATGGTAATTTTTCGGCACGGAGCCGCCGAAAATAGTCTCCGTAAACTCGAACTCCCCCTCGGTCAGGGGATAAAACCGCAGCTTGACATGGCCGTACTGGCCGTGGCCGCCGGACTGCTTCTTGTGCTTGTACTCGTTGTCCCCGTTGCCCCGGATGGTTTCCCGGTAGGGCACCCTGGGGGTCTTGGTGGTCACCTCCACGCCAAACTTGGACTTCAGCCGCTCGATCACGATATCCAGATGAGTCTCCCCCATGCCGGTCAATACGCTCTCCTTGGTCTCCGGGTTTTTGATAAAGCGCAGGGTGGGATCCTCGTCCACCATTTTGTGGATAGCGCCGGCCATTTTATCCTCGTCATTGCGGGACTTGGCGTTGACCGCCACGGAAAAAGTCGGCTCGGGGAACTCCACGCCGGGCTGCGGCTCGCTTTTGCCCTTCTCCCCCAACGTGTCGCCGATGGACGCGTCCGCGAATTTGGCGATGGCCACGATATCCCCCGCCTGAGCCTCGGCCACATTATCCTGGGTCTTGCCCCGGGGCACCAAAAGGCCGCCGTAGCGCTCGTCCTTGCCCTTGGTAATATTGTGGATGGTGCTGTCGGCTTTCAGCGCGCCCTTGATTACCCGCAGATAGCTCAACTTGCCGACAAAGGGATCGGCCAGCGTCTTAAAGACGATCGCCGTCAGCGGACCCTGGCAAATCCCGTCGCCGTAAACATCCACCGGTGAGGGAAGCAGGTCGACGACAGCGTCCAGCAACGGCTGTATCCCGATATTTTTGGTGGCGGAGCCGCAGTAAACGGGGATCACCCTGGCCTCCTTCACGCCGGCGTGCAGGCCCTGGTTGATCTCCTCGTCTGTCAGCTGCTCGCCCTCCAGATATTTCAGCATCAAATCGTCGTCGCCCTCGGCGGCGGCCTCCGTGATCGCCTCCCGGTATCTCTCGATCTCCGGTATCATGGCGTCGGGCACGGGGATCTCGGTCATTTTGCCGCCGGGAAAATTATAAGCCTTATTTTGTAATATGTGGACGACCCCGCTGAACTTATCCTCGGCGCCGATGGGCAGGGTCAGGGGCACCACCCCCGCGCCGAAACGCTCCCGCAAGGCGTCCAGCACCTTGGCGAAATTGGCGTTTTCCCGATCCAGCTTGTTGATAAACACAAAACGGGGCAGCTTTTTCTCATCCGCCGCTTCCCAGTGAACCTCCGTCATCACCTCAATGCCGCCCACGCCGTCCACCACCATGATCAGGCTGTCGCAGGCCCGGGTGGCGCTTTTGACCTCCCCGATAAAGTCGGCGTAACCCGGCGAGTCCAGGAGATTGATCTTGTTGTCCTTCCATTCCACAGGCGCCAGGGTGGTGCTGACCGTGACCTTACGCTTGATTTCCTCCGGCAGGTAATCGGTGACTGTATTGCCCTCATCGGTTTTGCCCAGTCGGCTAGTGTGGCCGGCGTCAAAAAGCATCGCCTCCACCAGGGAAGTCTTTCCGGCGCCACCATGGGACAAAACGGCGACATTCCTAAGTTGCTTACTAGTGTAAACTCGCAAGACCAAACCCTCCTCAACAATCAATCTGAAACAATCAATCTGACTTTAGGACTTGTGCAACAAATAAGATGAAAGACTGGGATGAACTACCGGGATGAAATATGCATGAACTGCCGGGATGAAATATACGTATAAAATTACCCGCGAATCAAAAAAATCCTGCCGGCCGCGGCGAAAAAACGAAAATTTTCCCACCGGCCAGCGATCCCGGGAGGCCGGCAAACGCCGGAAAACACCGATCTGAGCGGCACTAAAAAACGTCCCGCAGCCCCGCCAGCAGGCGATGATCAGTCCGATCGGCGGAAATCGGCGTCACCGACACATAACCGTGCCGAATCAGCGTTATGTCCAGGCTCAAATCATCCTCGTCGTCGGCGATCCGCTCCCCCGACAGCTGAAAATGGCGATCCTCCCCTTCCCCGTCTACTAAAGCGTAGGCGTCGCTGTACTTCTGCCGCCCCAGCCGGGCCGCGCGGATCCCCTTGATCGCCGCCGGGGGCAGGAAAGGCACATTGACATTGAGCATGGACATCGGCGGGATCATCAACTCGCCCCGCCACCAACGCTCCACCAATTCCAGGCAGACCCCGGCGGCCGGCTGAAAATCACCGGGTCCTACCCAGTCCACCAGGGAAACGGCGATGGCGGGAAGATCATTGACCGCCCCCTCCAAAGCCGCCGCCACCGTGCCGGAATACAGCGTATCCGTGCCCAGGTTGGAACCCTCATTGATGCCGGAGATCACCAGATCCACCGGCGCCGGCAGCAGCGTCAGCAAAGCCAGCTTCACGCAGTCGGCGGGCAGGCCGGTAACGCTCCACGCCTCTTGGGTCCCCGTCATTTCCTCCACCCGCGCCCGCAAGGTCTCCCGCACGGTAATACCGTGCCCGGTGCCGCTGCGCTGCTGGCTGGGCGCCGCCGCCCACAAATTGGCGCGAGGCGCCAGGCGCTGGGCCAGCGCCCTGATGCCCGGGGAATGGATGCCGTCGTCGTTGGTCAGCAAAATATTTGGCTTGGTCTTGATATCGTCTTCCTCCTTTTTACCGGGCCTAAATTCTTGATATTATCGGGCCTTACTGTTGCCGGGCCTTAACCTTAATCTTACCCCGCGCGGCGTACAACTTTACCCGGCCCACAACTTTACCCAGCGTACCGCGGGTCACTTTACCCCGCGCGCCGCCTGCCTCAGTGGGTCGCCTCAGTGAGTCGCCTCTTTCATGATCAGCGACAAAGCCTCCGCCCTGGCGGCGGCGTCCCGGCGGAATATCCCCCTGGTGGCGGAGGTCAGTGTCTTGGCGCCGGGCTTGTTGACCCCCCGAATGGTCATGCACATATGCTCCGCCTCAATCACCACCATAACGCCGTAAGGCTTCAGAGAGCGCATCACCGCGTCGGCGATCTGCCCGGTCAGCCGCTCCTGGAGCTGCGGCCGGCGGCTATAGCCCTCCACCACCCTGGCCAGCTTCGACAAGCCCGTGATCATGCCCTTGTGGGGAATATAAGCGACGTGGGCCTTGCCGAAAAAGGGCAGCAAATGATGCTCGCAAAAAGAATACAGGGGAATATTGCCCACCAGGACCAATTCCTCATGATTCTCGGCGAACACCCTCTCCAGATGCTTTTGGGGATCTATAGCCAGGCCGGCGAAAATCTCTTTGGCCATCCGGGCCACCCGACCAGGCGTCTCCGCCAGCCCGGGCCGCTCCGGATCCTCGCCGATAGCGCGCAAAAAGAGGGTCACGGCCTCCCTCACCTTCGCCTCGTCTATCTGCCTGCTCTCCCCGCCGCCATCCGCCTGGTACTCGCCATCCGCCTGGTACTCGCCATCCGCCTGGGACTCGCCATCCGCCTGGGACTCGCCATCCGGCCGGGCTTCGCCGTACGGCCGGGCCTCGCCCTCCGACTGGCCAGGGCCGGCCGCCTTGGCCGCCGCTCTAGCCGCGCCTGTTTCTTTCGCCGCTCCCTCTGCCTTCGCCGCGTCCTTTGCCTTTACCTCGATCTTCGCCTCGCCCTTCGCCTTTGGCTTTCCGCTCATTTCTGTCACCCGTCCTTTGAATATTCCACTATCTCTGCCACAGCCAGGCTAACTCACAACTTGGGCACCTTCAGGCCGCAAACCATCAAATACCCCAAAAAAAGCGTCAGCACCGGATACACCCTGACGTCAAGCCAACCGCTCAACAACACCGCCAGTGTCAGCGCCGGGCCGCAAAAAGTAATGGGCACACCGACAAAATAGGCTTCCGGCTGGGCCACATTAAACCTGGCCAGCCGGAAAGCGCCGCACAAAGCGAACAAGGCGGAAAACAGCAGGCCCCAATAATTCCAGCGATACATCTCCGCGCTGTAAACCAGCAGCGCCGGCGAGACGCCGAAGGACACCAGGTCGGACAAAGAATCCAACTCCCTGCCAAAATCCGAAACCACCTGGAGACGGCGGGCCAAGCGGCCGTCCAGGCTGTCCATGAGCGCCGCCCCAAACACAGCGTAAGCCGCCTCATGGTAAAAATTATGCATAGTCAACACCAAAGAGAAAAAGCCCAGAGCCAAATTCGTCATAGTTACCGCGTTGGGAATCAAATGTTTTTTATCGGGAATCCATTTCCCCCACCCCATTAAGGCAGCCTCCCTAAAATGTCCAGGCCCCCTTTTACTTTCATTCCTTCGGTTGCCAGCACCTCCGCGCCGGCGGGAAGATATAGCTCTACGCAGGAACCAAATTTTATCAAACCAAAACGCTCGCCTCGCTCCAGCCGATCGCCCGGCCGGCTCCAGCAAACGACGCGGCGGGCCAAAAAGCCGGTGATTTGCGCCAGCAAAATCTTGTGCCCCTCCGCCGTATCCGTTCGGATACCCAAATAATTACGCTCATTGAGAGCCGAGGCGTGGCTCTTGAAAGCCGGGATAAACTTGCCCGCCTGATAGCGGGAATACTCCACCTGCCCGGCGATCGGGCAGCGATTGACGTGTACATTAAGCAGGCTGAGAAAAACGCTGATCTTGATCGCCGGCCCCTTGATATACTCCTTTTCCTCCACCCGCTGGATGGATAAAATCACCCCGTCGCCCGGCGCGACCAAATCCTTGCCCTCGCCTCGGATCCGCCGCCGGGGGTCGCGGAAAAAATAGAGAACAAACAAAGCGCAGCCCGCCGGCAAAACCCAACCCCAAGGACCAAAAAGCCAAGACAAAAGCCAGCCGGCCAGGGCTAAAACCAATAGCGGCGGCAGCGCGTCCGCGGCGATCGGCCAATCCCGTCTACGCAAAAACGCGGCCTCCTTATCCCAACATCAGGGTAGGCGCTTCGCGACACCTCTTTGCGACATCTAAAGCTTTGCCAAAACCCTTCTTTCCCAGTGTACCACCAATGCGCCATTTTGACCAGCGGGAATTGTCCACTTAGTGTTATCTGGGTGTTAGGGTGTTAGCTTTTTAATAGCTTCCTCTAACTCTTTAATTTTTTCCAACACAACACAAGTACAACCAACAACAAGACCCGCTAATAAAACAATCCCCGCATAAAGCGGATAAATATAACTTTCTGATACACCGCCACCTATTATTGCCGTTATTAACATACTTATATATCCACTACCCCAAATCAGCACAGCTGTAAATACCGCCATAGTTATGAGGATTTTTTTCACAATTTAAGACACTCCGTTCTTTTTTATAGTTTCTATTCGCTATAAATCAAGAATTTTCGGGTTTTGAGTACCAGAATACATGTAATGTAATTATCTTATCACCGTTCCTTAATCTTTGCAATATTTCTTGAAAATTCCGTAAATTACCAAAGAAATTTCTGCATCTAAATTTATGCTGGGGTGTAGATACTTTTAGCTGGTATAATGGGAATATATGGATTACATGGATTATCGCCGGAACAGCGTGTTACTTAGGTATTTGCCCGCGACTATCGTAATGCCGCAAAATTGGAACG
>JAISDE010000189.1 GCA_031265035.1 Peptococcaceae bacterium
CTCACCGGGGCGATATTGCCGGTCAAATTGGAGGCGTGCCCTACCACTATCGCCCCGGTATCCGGCCTGACGGCGCCGGCGATATCCGCCAGGGTATAATATCCGGCGGCGTCTACGGGCACAATGGTATGAGGCCGCGAATGCGCTGGGCGCAGCACGGAATTGTGCTCCGCCGCGGTAGTGACGATATGCCCGTCAACAGACTGTATGGCTATATTGAGGGCCTCCGTCACATTTTTGGTAAAAGCGATCCGTTCCGGCCGCGGGCAATGAAACAACTCGCCGATTTCCAGGCGGGCGTACTCCGCGCATCGACCCGCCGCCAGGGCGTAGGCGTGAGCGGAGCGGGAAGGATTGCCGAATGAGCCAATCGCCTCCGTCACAGCCGCCGCCACCGCCGGCGGCTTGGGAAAACTGGTGGCCGCGTGATCAAAATAAATCATGCTATTCTCCCTCCTTTCCATTGTATTATATTATACCGCAAACAAATTATACCGCAAACAAAAAAACAAAGTAAAGGACGCGCTATGGATATTGTATTTACTTTTCGCAGCACCCGGGACGCCATCGGCGGCGAGAAAAGCCTGCTGGACAATCGCCTGCCGGTAAGCATTATGCCGCTGCCCTCCCAGCTGGGCGCCGGCTGCGGCCTTTGCCTGCGAGTCGCCGAGGCGGATCTGTCCGCCGCCAGGCGGCTGCTCGCGGCGGCCCGCGTCGCGCCGGAGGGCGTGTATTCCAGACGGCAAGTGGAGGATGAAGTAATTTATGCCCCGCTGCCACCGACAGCCCCAACCAACAGCATAAAAACTTAAAAACACACAATAGGGGGAGGATGAAATCATGACAACGGCGCCAGCGTCCAAAACCAGAGATCTGCCCGGTATTTTTGACACCTTCGCGGAGGCCCGGCAAAAAGGCTTTCTGACCATGAAAGGCCTGAAAGACCAGGGCCGGGGTGTGGTCGGCATTTTTTGTACCTATACGCCGCTGGAAGTCTTTATGGCCGCCGATTTGGTCACGGTTGGCCTTTGCTCTACCAGCGACGAGACCATCCCCGAGGCGGAAAAAGAACTGCCCCGCAACCTCTGCCCGCTGATCAAGGCCAGCTACGGCTTCGCCATTACCGACAAATGCCCCTATATGTATTTTTCGGATCTGGTGGTGGGCGAGACCACTTGCGACGGCAAAAAAAAGATGTACGAGCTTTTGGCGAAAATCAAAAATGTCCATGTGATGGAACTGCCCAAGAGCCAAAACAAGCCCGCCTCCCTGGCCTTTTGGCGGGAGGAGATCATCGCCCTGGCCCGGGAGGTGGAGAAAGTATTCGGCGTCGTCATCACGGAGGAAAGCCTGCGAGACGCCATCCGCCGCCGCAACCGGGAACGGGCCTTGCTGAAAGAGGCCTACGAGCTGAGTAAAATGACGCCGCCGCCGATGACCGGGCTGCAGCAGCTGCAGCTGTTGTTTGGCTTCCAATTTCAATTCAATGAGCAAGCCCGGCTGCGGGGGCTGGAGGATTCCATCGCCAACCTGCGAGCCGCCTATGCCGCCGGCCAGCGGCCGGTGGGGGCGGACGCCCGGCGGATCGTGATCACCGGCTGTCCCATGGGCGGCGTGACGGAAAAGGTGACCAGGGCCATTGAGGAGGCGGGCGGCGTGGTCGTGGCCTACGAGAATTGTACCGGCGCCAAGCAATATGACCGCCAGGCCCGGGAAACCGGCGATCCTTATCAGGCGCTGGCCGAGTATTATCTGGCCATCGGCTGCTCGGTAATGAGCCCCAACCCCAATCGCCTGGAGCTGCTGGGCCGCCTTTGCGAGGAATTCCAGGCTGACGGCGTGATCGAGATGACCCTGCAAGCTTGTCACACTTACGCCATCGAGACCCATACCATCCGGGAATTTTTGCGGGAAAAGGACATCCCTTTTATTTCCCTGGAAACAGACTATTCCACCGGCGACATCGGGCAGATCAAGACCAGGGTCGGCGCCTTTTTGGAAATGCTGTAAGGAGTAATAGTGTGTGCCGATTCGCGCGGGGGGACTGCTCTTACAGATCGGCGGGCAGATCGGCGAGGGCCGCGAGGGCCGCGGCGACGGTGGCTGCCGTTACTTGCTCAGACCCGCGGCTTTGTGAGACTCTTGACTGTGAGCGACGACCGGCCGACTGACCGTTGGCTTGGGCGCGCGGCCGGCATCATGGCTGAGCGTCTGAATATCAATACGCTCCGCCTGGGGCGGGGCCTGTTGCGCCTGGGGCGGGGCCTGTTGCGCTTGCGGCGGGGCCTGCTCCGCCTGAGGCGGGGCCTGCTGTGCCTGTGGCGGGGCCTGCTCCGCTTGCGGCGGGGCCTGCTCCGCCTGTGGCGGAGTCCGTCCTTCCTGCGAGTCTATCGCGCGGCGCGCCTCCGTCCGCATCTGATCTCTTTTCGCGGCTACCCGTATCGCCTCGTTTTGCTCCACGGCCGCGGCCTCCATCGCCGCTTGCGTTCCCGGCGCCGGCTTTCCCTTAGGGTCTTGATGCCCGAAAATACCGTTCCCCGCCTGCTCCATTTGTTTCGCGCGCTCCGTCGCTATATCGTCCGCGTATTTCCGCGCGGCGCCCGCCGACGTGAATTCCCGGTACATATCGCTTTCTTCGCCCCAGAGGGCGTTTACCGTCTCCTGGGACGCGCTCAGCCGCCACTCAAAGGGACGGGTATGGAGCGCTTCATCTCCGTTTGGCATTGTCCTGACATCGGCCCGATCGCCAAATACGACGTCCTGGGAGGTGATGCCGACTTCCAGATGCCCTGATGGCTCGTCGCCGAATCCCTCTACCTCGGGTTTACCGACTTGCCGATCCACCCGCTGCACTTTCAATGTATTGCCTCGCGCTGTTAGCGCGTCCTCCAACTCCGCGCAAAACTCCCACTCCGTCCTGCTGGCGCCTCGCACGCTCTCCATTATCTCGATCTCGCCTGGCCCGTCCCCAAAGGTCGTTTTCATCTGCTGCATCAGATGATCCCTCGCGACTCCCGGCTCCGTATGGGCCGCGTCCAAATGGAGCATGGCGTAACGATCGCCTTTTCTAATGATGACCACACTGCAGGCGCTGACCCCGGCCGTGGATATCTGCCCGAAGGTTCTGCCCTGAATGTCGTCATTCGGGTGGAATTCGGCCCGCACTTTGCCCTGCTGATCTCTGCCGGTGGGGATGTACATGCCCGCCTTTCCTCTGAACAGCCCGTCGGGAGTTTTGTCAAATATCGCGTAACCGGCCCAACCCAACCGGTAGGCGGCGTCCCGCTCCGGCGCGGGGGAACCGTCCGGCAGCGCCGGGCCAGGTATGAATTGGTTGGTCTGGACACTATTTCCCTCCGTATCCGTATTTAACGTAACGCCCACATAGTTGTTACCCGCCGTATAGAGGTTACTAAAAGCGTCGCGCTTACGTACGGGATTCATGCCGGGCGTTTCCACCACCTGCTGGGCCGCCTGGTCGACGGCGCGGTACCGCCGCGGGCGCGGGCCCTGCCCGACGGTCGCCGTCACCGCCGCGGCCTCTCTCCCTTTCGGGCGCTCTCTGGCGACGCTGTCCCGATACGCTTGCAGGGCGCTTTTCTCCTCGTCGCTCAGAGTAAACCCGGCCCCGCCGTCAAAATTCCCTAATGACTCAGCCTGCCGGCGGCGCTGCGCCTCTGTGCCCCGCCCGTTAAATAGCCGGCCGAAGAAAGCGCCGATGCCCTGCCCTCTGGGGCTGGGCGGCTCGTCGAGGCCGCGGGCCTCTACCACCCCACCCATGCCCTCCCGCAGTCTAATATTTGCCTGTTGGTACGGGATTGTCTCGTCACTGTCGTACAGGTTTTGCCGGGCGGCCAATTTGGCCACGGCCTTGTGCGTCGTCGGAATACGGTCGTCCCGATCGATCCGCGCCAGAGCCGCCTCTTGCTGCCTCATCAAGGATTCGGCGGCTTGCGCCTTTTCCGTCAGCGCCCGCTGGTAGCGGTATTCCGCGGCCTGGGTGCTAAACCAATTACCCATTCTTTGAAAAATATTCGGCATCTTGCTTTCCTCCTCCAAATTACCGCGACATAAATCACCGCAACGTAAATTACTGCGATATAGCCTTATTCTATCACGCGCCCCGACGTCTTTCAAGTATTTCCAGCCAGGGATCAGGTTAAATTTTGCCTAAATTTTACAGTCTTTAGCGGCGGGATTTTTGGCCGGACGGCATTGACAAAAAGTGGTGCGCAGGCTAAAATTAAACAAAATGCCGGGGAAAACTTCAAGACATATAGTATATCATGGATTGACCCGCCTTACCGGCCTGGATTTGGCCCCAACAAACGCCAAATATTTTTGAAGTAAAAAATATAAAATTAAGAAAAGGTGAGTGATTTTATGCCAGAGAGGTACGCGGCAAAACGGCAGGAAATGGCGGCGGGGATGCTCAGATATTTTCAGGATGAGGCTATGCGCAGAGCTTTGAACCATCAGGTACTTGACGCGCTGCGGGCCAATGAGGGGATAGACGGCAGAGCGATGCCGGGATATGTCCAGCGGCTGCCGGCGGTGTTGGGCCCGTCGCCACTGTTCGATGACGATATGGAGAGCGCGGTGGCGGAATACGCCGGGTTGCAATATGGGTATGGGCGGGGGACGCCGGCGGAGCGGGCGCCTTATTTGGAGCGGGTCTTTAAGCGGTTTGACGAGGCCGTCTTTGATTTGGATCCGGATCACCCCGAGGATCTGGAGGCCCGGTACGATGAGAGACGGTATAATTGCCAATGTTTAATGTGCTATGAGGATGTGCTGAAGAATCACCCGGAGGAATTTGCCGCCCATTACGACACGCCGATCAAGCGTCAGGCTCTCAATGCCAAATTAGAGTTGCTGGGATTTCAATTTAACTATATGGAAGCCCAACGCCGGGTTTACGGTCTGCCTGGCCAAATTGAGTCGGAAGGTCAATTGGGAGCGGCGCTCAACCAGGACAGGATAAACGAGGGGTATGCGGTTCTGTCGCTGGATGCCCGGCTGGCGCAGTTGCGGGAGGAGCGTAACAATCTGCGAATGGCTCGGATCAGGGCGGGGATTGTGCTGGATATCTCCGCTGGGCGGGAACCGGCGCGGGCTCATCCCCGGCTCACCCGGCCAGCGGTGCCGCCGGATGTGTTCAATGTGGATGGGCTGCGGCGTTCCGAGCCCGGCAGCGACAGAACGCGCGGGGCGGAGGACAGGGCGGCGGCGCTGTTTGACAATACTTTTGGCAAGTTGCTAACTCCCGACCAAATCCTGATGCACAATGCCAATCAACTCGGGATCACGGATCCGTTTCAACTGATTTACATAGACGGGCGCCCCGCCTCGGAGGTTTTCGCGGGGCGGACGGCGGGCATGAGTTCCCAAGAAAGGGAACGGGAGATGAAGGTGGCGGTGACGGGCGCTGTGCTGTCCGGCGCCAATAGGGTGGATATGGCCGCGGCGGCATATGATAGTAGCGGCGCTTTACAGATAAAGGTGATGCCCTTCCGCCCGGATGTCCGGGCCGCGCAGCCCAGCGCCCAAGAGGAAGGGCACAGTTGGCTCAGGCGAATGTTCAACTGGGGGCCTTTCAAGATCCCGACCCGTCAGGATAAACTGGACGCGCTGGAGCGGGATGATCCTCAACAAGCCCAGCGGCATGGGGATATCGCGGGTCATGTCAGGAGAATAGCCCTGGCCGAGGGGCAGCGGCAAATGCTGGAGCGGCAGGCGGAAGCGCGCCTGGATCGGGAACGGATCCATGGGCTGGCCCAGGAGGCTCGCGCCCAATATACCCCGGGTAATTTTGAGGAGTTGATATACGGACACATCGTCTTCAACGCCCCGGGCGCGGTTCGGGGGAATACGCTGTATGACGGGCAATTTAACGCTCTGACAAACGTGCCGGGCCTCGGGCAGCTACTGGGTTCTCCCTTGGGTCGGCAGGCCACCCGGGTTTCCTTCGCCATTTTGTGCCTGCTGGCGGCAGGGAAGACCCTGGGCGAGTTGGATCCCACTACGGAAGAAGGGAAGGCGCTGCTCAGGCAAGGGGGCGATCGGGCGATGGCCCTGCTGGGAGCGGCGCAAGCTGATCCCACCAAGGCGGATGAGATATACCAAGTAGGCCTCGCCGGTATAAGGAATCTGCTGAATGAGCCGTTTCCGGCCATAGATCCGGCCAATCCGGAGAGCATGGCCCGGGGAGCCGGGCGCTATGCCTTGCTGGGCGCGATGCTGCAAGACGCGATGCAGCTTTTCCCAGTGCCTACGGTAACGGCTTATTTCGGCAGAGCTTTCGATGCTGACACCCCGGAGCAGTTAGCGGGGCGAGCAAATGAATACCAGGGTATCATAAATAAGATCTGGGGAGCCGCTCAGATTGTGGACGCGATGGATAAATTGGGCGCGTACTATGCCAACGATATTTATAAGCAGCATCGCGAGCCCAGGGATAATGGCGTGGAGGCGCAAATGGTTCGGGAGGCGCTGGGCGCCCGGATTATGCTTGACAGGGCGCGGCCCTGGGAACCCCGCGCCATTGGGGACTTGCCCCTCACAGTTGAGGCTATTATGGCGCTTAAAGGCAGCTGCAACAATGAGGCCAACGCGTATGTTTTAGCGCACCCCCAGCTGGGTCTGATCATTATGGTGCGTTCCTTGGATAACCCGACACCGGATCTGGCCCGGCGAGCGGCGGCTGCTTTGGCGGCGGCGCCGGGTCTGCGAGCGGCGGCCCAGCAAGCGGCGGCGCCGGCGGCGCCGGGAGTGGGGCCAGCGGCGGCCCCGGTCGTGGCGCCAGCCCCGGCAGCGGCGCCAGCGCCAGCGCCGGCGGCGGCTCCAGCCCCAGCCCCAGCCCCGGTAGCGCCAGCAGCGGGCGCGGCTCCGGCCCCAGCCCCGGTAGCGCCAGTAGCGGCCCCAGCTCCAGCCCCAGCACCAGCCCCAGCAGCGGCTCCAGCCCCGGCCCCGGCCCCAGCCCCGGCCCCAGCGCCAGTAGCGGGCGCAGCTCCGGCTCCGGCCCCAGCCCCGGTAGCGCCAGCAGCGGGCGCGGCGCCAGCCCCAGCGCCAGTAGCGGCCCCAGCTCCAGCCCCAGCACCAGCCCCAGCAGCGGCTCCAGCCCCGGCCCCCGCCCCCGCCCCACCCCCAGCACCACCAGCGGGCGCGGCGCCACCCCCACTAGCGCCAGTAGCGGGCGCGGCTCCGGTGCCAGCCCCGGCGCGACCCGCCGCCGCCGACGTTAAATTTGGTGTGATTCTCAATATCCGGGGAGAGGCGCGGCAGTTCCAGACCGGCCAACGGCCACCGGCCGCCGGCGGGCGCCAGCCTGCCAGAGAGCCGGGACGCACAAACTTCGCGGAGTTGATGACGGAGCAAGGCGGCCGCGGGAATAAGCGCGGCGAACAGCGGCATAAACCGGGCAAGGAGCCGGCCGCGGCTCAGGCCCCAGCGCCTAAGTCCCCAGCGTCTAAGCCTACAGCGCCCCGGCTATGAGCGCGTGGCGCGAAGCGCTGACCAACGTAAAATTAAGGAAAGGTAAGTGATTTTATGGCGGACACGTATGAGGGAAGACGGCGGGCAATGGCGGAGGAGATGCTCAGGTATTCTCAGGATCACGCGATGCGGGAGGCTTTGTTCAATCAGGCTTTTGCCGAGCTGCGCGCCAACGAGGGAATAGACGGCATAGCGATGCCGGGGTATGCCCCGCGGCTGCCGGGAACGTTCGGGCCGGCGCCAAGGCTCGGGGAAGCGGATAGCGCGGTGGCGGAATACGCCGGGTTGTACTATGGGTATGGGCGGGGAACGCCGGAGGAGCGGGCGCCTTTTTTGGAGCGTATCTTTCAGCGGATGGACGAGGCCGTCTTTGATGTGGATCCGAATCACCCCAGGGAGGTGGGGGCCAGGTTCGAGGAGTTTCGGGATAACTGCGAATATCTCGGCGCTCGCGTCGCTATTGAGACGCATCATCCGGAGGCTTTTGCCGCCCATTACAACACGCCGGCCAAGCGTCAGGCCCTCGACGTCAAAGAGGACTTGGCCTTCGCCCAAGGCCCTTATTTGAACTTCCTAGCTATGGCTTATGGCCTGCCTCCCAGAATTACCTCGGCGGAAGAGCTTAACCAGGCGTTCGAGGAGGGAGCGGAAGGCCTGACGGAGCCTGTGGAGGGGTTCCGGGCGCAGCTGCCGGTGTACGCGGGCCTGCTGCTGATGGCCCAGGCCAGGGCGCGCGTTGTGCTGGATATCGCCGCGGGGCGGGAGCCGGCGCCGGTGCGGCCGCGGATCACCAGAAGCGGAGCGGCGCCGGAGGTCTTCAATGTGGATGGGCTGCGGCGTTCCGATCCCGGCGGCGCCCGCGCCCGCGCGGCGGAGGCCGGGGCGGTGACGCTATTTGACAATACCTTTGGCCAGTTGCTGTCCCCCAACAACCGCCTGATGCAAAATGCCCAACAGCTGGGGATCGGGGATCCGTTTCAAATGATTTACATAGACGGGCGCCCTGCCGCGGAGGTTTTCGCGGAGCGGACGGCGGGCATGGATTCCCAGGAGAGGGAACGGGAGATGAAGGTGGCGGTGACGGGCGCTATGCTGTCCGGCGCCAATCGGGTGGATATGGCCGCGGCGGCATATGACGAAAGAGGCGTTTTGCAAATAAGGGTGGCGCCCATTCACCCGGATGCCCGGGCCGCGCAGCCCAGCGCCCAAGAGGAAGGGCACAGCTGGCTCAGGCGTCTGTTCGACTGGGGGCCTTTCAAGATCCCGACCCGGCAGGATAAACTGGACGCTCTGGAGCGGAATGATCCTGAGCGAGACCAGCGGCAGGCGTCTATCGCTCAGCTGGTCAGGGAAAGAGCCTTAGCGGGGGGGCGGCAGGAAATAGCTAACCAGCGGGAGGCCGAGGGCCCGAACCGGGAACGGATATCCGAGATCGCCCGGGAGTCGCTGGGACAATATAACTCGCGTCAGATGGAGGAGCTGGTGTACGGCGGCGTTTCCTTCGACGCTGAGGGAGCGCCCCGGGGAAGCAGCGCGTACCCGGGGGCGTTTGACCGGCTGGCGCTCCTGCCGGACGGCGGGCAAGTAGTGAAATCGTTAAACCGGTCGGCCACCCGCACTTCCTTTGCCGTGCTGTGTCTGCTGGCGGAAGGGCACGCCCTGGACGAGTTGGATCCCAATACGCCGGCAGGGCAGGATCTGCTCAGGCACGGGGGCGAAAGGGCGATGGAGCTGCTGAGAGCGGTGAAGGATGATCC
Source organism: Peptococcaceae bacterium (assembly GCA_031265035.1). Taxonomy (GTDB): domain Bacteria; phylum Bacillota; class Peptococcia; order DRI-13; family UBA5745; genus JAISDE01. Next base: position 9,252 of record JAISDE010000189.1, read on the forward strand.
CACCAAGGCGAATCAGATATATCAGGTAGGCCTCGACGGTATGAACAAGCTAATGAATGAGCCGTTTCCGACCGCGGATCCGGCGAATCCGGAGAGCGTGGCCCGGGTAGCCGGGCGCGCCGCCTGGCTGGCGACGCTGGCCCAGGACGCGATACAGCTTTTCCCAGTGGATAGGATGATGTCTTACGCCCTGATCGAATACAGTTATTTGACAGATAAGATCAATAGCGTCGCTATTTTGATGGGCGGGGTGAGTGACCTGGGGCAATACTATGCCAGCGATCCCTACAGGGACGGTCGCGAACCGGAGAGTCCCATGGACAATAAGCGGGTTGTGGATGCTAT
>JAISDE010000218.1 GCA_031265035.1 Peptococcaceae bacterium
GATTCGGGTGGTGGTGATTCGGGAGACCAGGGCCGTGGAGCACGCGAAATAACCGCGAGATAAGGCGCGAGACAAGCGGCGCGAAATAAGGCGCGAAATAAGGGCGCGAGATAAGGCGCGAAATAAGGGCGCGAAATAAGGGCGCGGCCAAATGGCAAAAAGGCTTGACAAAAAGGGCGGGGATCAATATACTTCATACTGACGAGTGTTAAGTCATAAGCAGAAGCGTCCGCTTCTCACCTTACGAGATTATCGTTAAGGTAAGGCATTGTTACGACCGGTGGCGTTTTGCCGCCGCGGTTGGTTGTTTTGCCAAAGAAGCGGAGATTTCTCCGCTTTTTTGTTCTGTTTTTTGTTCAATTTTTTATTCAATATTATGGAGGTGAAACGTATCAGTAAAGAGGGCTTTAGGGTCAATGAGGAGATCAGGACCCGGGAAATTCGCCTGGTCAGCGAGGCGGGAGAACAGTTGGGGATCATGCCGCCCAGGGACGCGTTGCGCATAGCGGTGGAAAAGGGGCTGGACTTGGTAGAGGTAGCGCCGGCCGCCAAACCGCCGGTGTGCAAAATCATGGATGTGGGCCGTTACAAGTACGAGCAGAGCAAGCGGGAGCGGGAAGCCCGCAAGAAGCAGCACGTTATCAGCATCAAGGAGGTAAAGCTGCGGCCCAATATCGAGGACAATGATTTCAACACCAAGGCGCGCAATGCCGCCCGTTTCCTGCAGGATGGGGATAAAGTGAAAGTCACCATCATGTTTCGGGGCAGGGAAATGTCTCATCCCGAGCTGGGCAAGGAGCTTCTGGAAAGGGTTGTCGAGGTGGTCAGGGAACTGGGCAACGTGGAGCGGGGCGCCAAGCTGGAGGGAAGAAACATGAGTATTATTATATCGCCAAAACAAAATTAGGGAGGGACAGTCAATATGCCAAAAATCAAGACACACCGGGGAGCGGCGAAGCGATTCGGCAAAACCGGCAGCGGGAAAGTGCGGAGAAATCACGCTTTTACCAGCCATATTCTGACGAAAAAGTCGCCCAAGAGGAAACGCAACCTGCGTAAGGCCGCGATCATGTGCAAGGGCGACGCCGCTAGGGTAGCGCAGTTGATCCCGTATAAATAGGGTAGCGCAGCTGATCCTGTATAAATAAGGAACTGTCGGTAAATAACTTGGACAGTTGCTAAAGCTGAGAAGTGATAAGTCGGACAGGAGGAATAAACGATGACCAGAGTAAAAGGGGGCAGCCGCGCCCATCAGAGGCATAAAAAGGTATTAAAGCTGGCCCGGGGCTACAGGGGCGCGAAATCCAAGCTTTTTCGCCCCGCCCGCGAGCAGGTGCTGCATTCGCTGGCTTACGCTTTTGCCCACCGCAAGGATCGCAAGGCGGATTTTCGCAAGCTGTGGATCAGCCGGATCAACGCCGCCGCCAGGATGAACGGTATCAGCTACAGCCGCTTTATCAATGGGCTGAACAACGCCGGCGTGGCGGTAAACCGCAAGATGCTGTCGGAGTTGGCTGTCTGCGACGGGCCGGCTTTCGCCCAATTGACTGAGTTGGCCAAGGCTAATATTTCCGGCGCCGCCGTCAGATAAGGGCGCCGAGAGGCGAGGGCGCTGCGGGTTGAGGGCGTCGAGAGGCGAGAGCGCTTCGCTGTGAGGGCGCCGAGAGGCGAGGGTGCTTCGCGCTGTGAGGGCGTTTCGCGCTTTGCGGCGAGGGCGTTTCGCGCTTCGCGCTGTGAGGGCGCCGCGCCCGCTGGGTCAGAGGTATGAGTTATGAGTGGCACAATCCCCAATTTTATTCATGAGGTGATCGACAGCGATTTGGCGTCCGGCCGGGAGACTCACGTGCATACCCGTTTCCCCCCGGAGCCAAATGGTTGTTTGCATATTGGCAGCGCCAAGGCCATCTGGATTAATTTTACCACCGCCAAAAAGTACGGCGGCAAGTTTAATCTGCGCTTTGACGACACCAATCCCGCCAAGGAGGACGATTCTTTCGTCCAATCCATTCTGGAGGATATTCGCTGGCTGATCGGCGAGGAGCCTGACGGGGGCGTTTTTTTCGGCTCCGATTATTTTGACCGGTGCTATGAGTTCGCCCTTGAGCTGATCAAAAACGGCCACGCTTATGTCTGCGATCTGTCGCCGGAGGAAATGAGAGATTATCGGGGCACCCTCACGGCGCCGGGCAAGGACAGCCCTTACCGGGAGCGGACGCCGGCTGAGAACTTGGATCTTTTTGTCCGAATGAGAGACGGGGAGTTCCCCGACGGCAGCCGGACGCTGAGGGCCAAGATCGATATGGCCTCCCCCAATATTGTCCTGCGGGATCCGGCTCTCTACCGCATCCTGCGGGTTCCCCATCACCGGCAGGGCGACAAATGGCGCATCTATCCTCTTTATGATTATGCCCATCCCATCCAGGACGCGCTGGAGGGTATTACCCATTCCCTTTGCTCCCTGGAGTTTGCCAACAACCGCCCCCTTTATGACTGGGTGGTGGAGAAAGTCGGTTTTGCCCGGCCTCCCCATCAGTATGAGTTTGCCCGGCTCAATATTACCCATACCGTGATGAGCAAGCGCTATTTGCGCCAGCTGGTGGAAACCGGCTTGGTGGACGGCTGGGATGATCCCCGTCTGCCTACTTTGGCCGGTCTGCGCCGCCGGGGCTACACGCCCGCCGCTATTTTTAATTTTTTGCGTCAGGCGGGGATTTCCAAGGTCTACGGTATTACGGATATCCGGATGCTGGAGCATTGTGTCCGGGAGGAGTTAAATATCGCCGCGCCCCGCCGGGTGGCCGTGCTGGAGCCGCTGAAGGTGACGATCACCAATTATCCCGCCGGCGAGACCGAATCCTTTTTCCTGCCTGATTTCCCCGGTGAGCCGGGCGCCGGCGGCCGGGAGTTGCCTTTTTCCCGGGAGCTTTATGTGGAGCGGGCCGATTTTATGGAAAACCCGCCGGGCAAGTTTTTCCGGCTCAAGCCGGGGGGCGAGGTCAGGCTGATGGGGGCTTATTTGATCCGTTGCGAGACGGTGATCAAGGACGCCGCCGGCGAGGTGACGGAATTGCTTTGCGTCGCCGATTTGGAGACGGGCAACGGTATGCCCGCCGACGGCCGCAAGGTGAGGGGCACCATCCACTGGCTGTCCAGGGCGCATGCCAGGGACAGCGAGATTCGCCTGTACGACAATTTGTTTACCATTGAGGATGTCAACAGTATCCCGGCGGAGCGGGATTATGATGATTATATCAATCCCGCCTCCCTGCGGGCCATGACCGGCGCCAAGGTGGAGGAAGCCTTGGTCGGGGCGGCGGCGGGGGAGCGGTTTCAGTTTGTCCGGCAGGGTTATTTTACCGCCGACAGCAGGACGCCGGGTGTCTTCAACCAAACCGTGGCGCTGAAAGACAGCAAGGGGCAAGGGAGTTGAATGCGAGAGCGCGAAAATGGTAAATGATGGAATAAAAAAATTTAAAAAACCTGTTGACAAATGGAGAGTAGCGCGGTAAAATGGTGTTAAGCCTTTTTTTTATTATTTTTTCCTGGGACTCTCTATGGTTTGTTTTGGAAAAGTAGCAGGACTCGCTTGTGTGTGTCGACGCGCGTGAGCGGGTTTTGTTACGTTTCCGGCTAAACGCGTCGCTCGGGGCGGTTGCGTGTCGCGCGGTCGCTGATATTTGTTTGTTGGAAAAATTTCCCGGCGGGCCTTAACCAACGCTGGTAGATTCTTAATAGCTTTTTTATGGGGAAATCAAGTATAATATTTAAGATATTAAGAAAGAAGTGATGATCAGAAAAGCGCTCATCGGCGAATTTGAGGTCGAGCGCATCATTCGCGAGGTACAAGCGGAGCAATAACGCCAGGTTCAAGATGTCTGATATGGGGTGTGATGATTTGTCGTCGCACCTCATTATAGAAACGAGCCGAAAACGACCGACAACCAAGTCGCCGCATTCATATGTGAGGTAGAGAAAGAGAGACGAAAATGAAGTATTTAAACAAGGAATCGGAGAAGCAATCGATTTTGAACGTTGCCTTCGATATGGCGGCGGCGGCGCGCACAGCTCCCAAAGGCCGCGGCATCGACAATATT
>JAISDE010000044.1 GCA_031265035.1 Peptococcaceae bacterium
CCACGATGATGCCTCTGAGCGCGAGCGTGACTATCAGATTCCGCCAGACGTGACAATTTTGCGGTAACAGGTCTAACTTGGGGGCTAGTTGATTCTCCGCGATAAACTGCCTACAGCCCTCAGCGTCAAATGCCCGTCCCCAATCAACCGTTCTTTGTCCCGCCGCGTTAATTGTTTTATAGCGCATTCGCGCCGCCGCGCTTGCCGCTCATCCAGCCCGCTCATCCGGCGCGGCGCGGAACTGTAATTTTCGATTGTAGCGGGCGCGATCTTGCGGTATAACACATTAAGTGCCGCGCCGCCTAATGGTAAAACTAAAAAGGAGTATCGACACTATGCCATCAACGAGCCTTTCCCGACTTGCCGCGACAGATGAACAAATACGAAACTACTTCGCGGAGAAATACTCAACGCAAGTTCCTGTAAACCTACAGAAACTATTTTATATAGCCATATCTGATAAAAGTTTGTTTCCAAATATGAGCCTCGCGAGTGGTTCTACATTAGGTTGCTTCAGATAAAAAATAAATCAAACTCGGAAAACAGTTCAAGTAGCAACATTCGCAGTGGAACAAATATTGAAAAGTGGTATAGGCTTGGAACAAAAAATGTCGCCGGGGAAAAGGTTCCTGTTTACAAATGGGACGACCTAAACAACCTAATTGAAAGCGCGAGCGGATTCCCATGTAATTTGAGTGAAGAAGATTATGTAAAATATGTTGAGGAAGTCGCGACCAACAATCCCGATTTAATTACTGACCAATAGATAAAGCCCTATAGTTCTGAAACTATGGGACTTTATCTATACAGCAAACAATGATAGTTGTTGAAGATCATCTTTTTGAAGCTGTTTTCTCATTTCTTTTTCCCAAGAACTATCATCAGTTTTCTTGTATCGCGAGTATGGAAACCCTGTAAAGTCCCGTTGCTTTTCACCATTCATGTGAGCGACTATTATCCTTGCGATAGCTTCTCCGAGAGCAATCGGAACAGCATTTCCAATTTGCTTGTATTGGTCAATGAGTGATCCGCGAATATCCCACGACGGGGGGAACTCTTGAATACTTTTGTACTCCTGGACACTCAACGGTCTATCTTCTGTTGGATGACATAAATCAGTCGCGGGCATAGCTGGGTGAGTTACGAGTGTTGGTGATGGTTTACTGAATGACACCCTTCTGAAAAAGCCCGTTTTTCCACCGCCGAGATGATACGATGCTCCCATAGCTTCTTTTTGCGCGTCCGGCGGTAAGTGTCTCCAATACTGCCCTTCTTTTAACATGCGGTAGTATTTAAGCCTTTCTTCCGGGAATGTTACATATTGATGCTCAATATCTTTTGGAAGGCTCGACATAGCCATTGACAACGTACGCCACAAAGGTAAACCAAAAGTGCCTTTTTCCGAATGCGTAGGTGTAATATATGGGATTTTATCGTCGCCGTGATACGCTATTATTACAACCCGTTCCCTAATTTGTGGCGCTCCAAAATTTGCCGCGTTGTACAATTCAAAAGCTACTGTATACCCTGCCTCTCTCAACTTCTTTAATATCAGCAGCAATGCTCCGCCTTTGATTGGCTCAATATCCTCAGCGATGGTATCATTGTCAGAATATGGGTAAGCTGAGGATAACAGTCCTCGCACGTTTTCAATGACTACATACGATGGCAGTATCTCTGTGATAATATCAATATATTTAAGAAAAACATTACCCCTGCTATCTTTAAATCCTTTGCGCGTCCCTGCCGAACTAAATGCTTGACACGGCGGTCCACCGAAAATAACGTCAACTTTTCTGCTTTTCGGTATTCCCGCGTATTCTAGTATCTTATCTGCTGTGTAGTTGTTAATGTCACCAATCAGGGCCATCTCAGGGCGGTTCTTATCTATAGTCATTCTACAAGCCTTGTCGAGCTCACAGGCGAGCAACGCTTTGATGCCGCCTTTCGCCATCCCTATATCAAGCCCCATTGCCCCCGAAAAAAAGCTAAACGCGACAATGTCAGGGATTTCGGTTGTCCCGCGAGGGTGGTCATCCGGTTCTATGACTACGTTATAGTCATTTACATATTTATTAATTGCTTCTTGATGGATAATCCATTGCTTGCCAATCATTTCAGCTTTTAACTCGTCCTTCCTAAGTAAAGAACGAACGTGTTGGTCTGAAACTTTTAACTGTAACGCGACATCATGCACCGATAACATGTGGTATCCTCCCGTTTCGCGCGCGAAAATATTTATATACCCATTATACCAGGGCCGCTACTCAACTGCAATACTTTTACATAATGCGGTTATTAAGCGCCCTTTCCAAGCGCCCTTTCCAGTCGAAAATCATTGATTTTCTGACAAGATTGGTATATCCTCATAGGGTACAAAGAAGCACAAGCAAAAAGCGCGAAGAGAAAAGCGCGAAGAAGCGCGAAGAAAGGGGCGGCGGCTGGCCCGCTTTTACCGCCCGCCCCCGGGCCGAGGTGAGCTGGATGATTCCTAGAGATACCTACATGAATACGCTACTGTCCTTCAAGGACAAAGACATGATCAAGATTGTCACAGGTATCCGGCGCTGCGGTAAATCCACCTTGCTGGATATGTTCGCCGACAAATTGCTGCGGTCTGGCGTTCCCGCCGCCAATATCATACGCCTCAATTTCGAGTCCCTGCGATATGACGCGATCAAGGACTACCGAGCCTTATATCAAGCGATAGCCGACAAAATAGCTAATAACGGCAAAAGCTATATAATACTTGATGAGGCGCAGATGGTATCGGAGTGGGAGCGGGCGGTTAATTCCTGCCGGGTGGATTTCGACGTTGACATATACATCACCGGCTCCAACGCCCATCTGCTGTCCTCGGATTTCGCGACGCTTCTGGCGGGGCGATATGTCGAGATTAAAATGCTGCCCCTTTCCTTTAAGGAATTCCTCGACTTCACCGCGTTTGAGCCGGGGACGGGCGACGAGCAAAAGTTTGAGACCTATCTCAAATACGGCGGTATGCCTTCTGTCGCCGCCTATAATTTCCGGCAGCGCGACATCAATATAGCGCTGGACGGCATTTATTCCTCAGTCATCCTGCGGGATGTGGCGGAGCGGAATAAAATCGCCGATCAGGCGCTTCTCCACAAACTGGTGCTTTTCCTGGCTGACAATATCGGCAATCTCACCTCGCCCAACAATATTGGAAATGTGTTGGCCGACGAGGGCGAACTGAGCGGCGGCGAGCGGAAGAAAAAATCCGCCGGCCGGACTATAGCCGGGTATATCGCGGCGCTTGAGAGCGCCTATGTGTTTTACGGCGCCAGCCGTTATGATATCAAGGGTAAGCGGTACCTCAGGACACAGAGCAAATACTACATAGTAGACACGGGCATCCGCAATATGCTTCTGGGCTACCGGGACGCTGACAGGGGCCACATCCTTGAGAATGTCATATATTTCGAGTTGCTTAGGCGGGGCTATGACGTCGCCGTTGGCAAAACCGGCGAAAAAGAGGTGGATTTCATCGCCGTCAGCCCCGAGGATAAGACCTACTACCAAGTCACCGAGACGATGAGCGGTGAGCGGGCCCGGGAACGGGAACTGGCGCCGCTTAGGGAGATCAACGACAATTACGAGAAGGTCGTGCTGTCAATGGACAGGAGTTTTATAACCTCCTATGAGGGTATCAAGACAAAAAATATCGTGGATTTTCTGCTGGAGCCAGCCATAAAATGAAGCGCCAATACAGCGTGAACAATACAGCATGAACAATATAGCGTTAAATAATACTATACAAGAAATAATACAATACAAAATAAGGAGTGAGCAGATTGAGATTACGCAGCGATGTGGATACCCGGGATACCTGGAACCTGACCGACCTTTATCCGGAGCGCCAGGACTGCCTGGCGTCCCTTGACCGAATCGCCCAAATGACGGACGAGCTGGCCGGCTACAAAGACCGCCTCACTTCCTCGGGCCAAACCCTGCTGGAGGCCCTGGAGCTGGGCGATCAGATGGGCATTTTGGCGGAGCGGGCCTGCGCCGGCGCGCGTCTGACCTTTGACTCCGACATGGGCGATCCCGACGCCCGGGAAATGTATGCCCGGCTGGAATACTTGCTCAGTAATATGGGGGAAAAATTGGCTTACATGGAGCCAGAGCTGCTGCGACTGCCGCCGGCGGCCTTTCAGGCTTTCCAGGCCGAGACCCCCGGCCTTTCCCGATATCAGTGGATGATGACCAAGCTCTTTCGGCAAAAAGAGCATGTGCTTTCCGCCTCGGAGGAAGAGCTGCTCAACCGCATGGGCGTTGTGGGCGGCAATTTTGACAAAATTTTTGACGATCTGACCGTCAACGACATCCTTTTCCCCACCGTGGACGACCCCGACGGGCAGCCGGTGGTCGCCAACGAGGCCAATTACCGCAAGGCGCTGGAATCGGAGAATCGGGACTTTCGCCGCCGCTTTTATGATGGCCTGCTGGGCGCCTACGCCCAATTCGCCAACACCATCACCTCCATCCTGGCCGGCAGCGTGCGCTATCACACCCTGGCCGCCAAATCCCGGCGTTACGACTCGTCCCTGGAACGGGCCTGGGCGCCGGACAATATCCCGGTCGCCGTCTACGACAACCTGATCACCACCTTGCGGGAAAACCTGGCCCCCCTGCGGGAATACCTGGCCTTTCGCCAGGAGGCGCTGGGCTATGGGGAGCTGCGTTTCTATGACTTGTTTGTGCCCTTGGTCAAAGGGCGGCGCCGGGATTACACCTTCGCCGAGGCTCGGGACATTGTCATGGCGGCGGTGGCGCCCCTGGGCAAAGAATATCAGGCTACGATGTCCAGGGCTTTCAGCGAGCGCTGGATCGACATTTACCCCAATAAAGGCAAGGCCACCGGCGCTTACGCCACCGGCGTCTTCGATGTCCACCCTTATATTTTGCTGAATTTCAACGGCACCCAGGACGACCTTTTCACCCTCATCCACGAGCTGGGCCACGCCATGCACAGCCACTACAGCGATACCCACCAGCCCTTTGTGGACTCCTCCTATTGCATTTTCACGGCGGAGGTAGCCTCCACCGTCAATGAGAACCTGCTTTTCCATTATCTCCTGGCCCAGGCTCAAAGCCGGGAGGATCGGGCTTACCTGCTGTCCAGCCATTTGGACAGCGTTCGCTCCACCTTGTATCGCCAGGGCTTTTTCGCCGACTTTGAGCGCTATATGCACCGGCTGGCGGAGGCGGATGAGCCTTTGGTTCCCCAGTCGCTCAGGGAAGCCTATCGGGAGTTGTACACCCTGTATTACGGCCCCGATTTCACGGTGGACGACAGCCTGACCTACGAGTGGGCGCGTATCCCCCATTTTTACCGTCCTTTTTATGTTTATCAATACGCTACCGGCATTTCCGCCGCCATCTGCCTGGCTCGGGGCATACTGAGAGAGGGCGGGGAGCGGGTGACAGATTATTTGCGTTTCCTCCAGTCCGGGGGCAGCGGCGATCCCATCGACCTGTTGGCCCGGGCCGGCGTGGATCTGTCTACCACCGCCCCGATTCAGGCCGCCGTGGCGGATTTCGCCGAGACCCTGGCGGCGCTGAAAGAGGCTATGCGGCCATGAGGGCGGAGGCAGTAGGCCACGGGGTCGCTAAC
>JAISDE010000033.1 GCA_031265035.1 Peptococcaceae bacterium
CAGCTGGCCGTGCGAGGCGGCATTGTAGACGTGATGTGCCCGACAGCGCCCCAGCCTTGGCGGATAGAGTTTTGGGATAATGAGGTCGATTCTATCCGGGAGTTCGCGCCGGATACCCAGCGCACGGTGGACAAGCAGCGGGAGATCCTTTTCGCGCCGGCCAGCGAATGCGTGTTTACAGCCTCGCAGCGCCAGGAGATTATCGCCGGCCTGCGCCGGGAAAGCGAAAAGAAACCGGCCGCCGCCAAGGGAAAAAGAAGGGCCGAGACCGCCCCAGCCGCGCCCGGCCCTGACGCCGCTCCCCTCAGCCCCGCCGCCGGCCGGGCCGCCCAGCTGGCGGAGTTGCTGTCGGAAGGCTGCTTTTTCCCCGGTCATGAGCAGCTGCTGCCTTATACCGGGTTGCCCCCCGCCCTGATCGCCGATTACTTTTCCAGCCCGGCGCTGCCGGTTTTGGCGGAGCCTTCCCGCCAGCGGGAAAGCAGCCTGCTCTGGGAAAGAGAATATCACGAGACTTGTCTGGCCTTGCTGGAAAAAGGCCGCATTTGCCCCGGGCAGATGCGGGCCTTCCTCACCCTGGACGAGTTGATCCGGCCATTGGCCAAAAACGGCCTCCTGTTTTTGGCCCTGCTGCCCAAACGGCCCAGCTGGTTTGAGCAGATCAACACTCTGGGCATCACCTCCAAAAGCGTCTCCCTGTTCCTGAAAAAAGCGCAGCTGCTGGCGGATGAGGTCAGGGAATGGCGGCGGCAGCAATATTGCGTCATGATCGTGGTAGACAGCCAGGAACGGGGCCGGCGGCTGCAAGAAGGGTTGCGGAGCGCCGGCGTGGAAAGCGGCTGGCTGGCGGGGGATTTCCGGCCGGTGGCCGGCGGCGTTTTTCTGCTGCCGGGCAGGATTTCCGGCGGCTTTGACCTGCCGGTGCTGCGGCTGGCGGTGATCTCGGAATACGAATTATACTTCCAGCCCAAAAAGAAGCAGGTCAAAAAGATCTTCCGGGAAGGGAAAAAGCGGGTTTTTCTGGAGGATTTGAAGCCGGGGGATTATGTCGTCCATGTCAATTACGGCATCGGGCGGTATGAGGGCATCGAGAATATCACGGTGGAACTCTCCCAGCGGGATTATCTGGTGATCAGCTACAGCGGCTCCGATCGGCTGTATGTGCCCACGGATCAGGCGGAGCTGCTGCAAAAATATACCGGCCAGGAGGGCAGCCACCCCAAATTGTCCCGGCTGGGCGGCAGCGAGTGGCACAAGGTCAAGGCCAAGGCCCGCAAAGTGGTGGACGGGATGGCCGACGATTTGCTGGATCTTTACGCCGCCCGGGAAGCTTTGCCGGGCACCAATTTCGGCGCGGACACCGTTTGGCAAAAAGAGTTTGAGGAAGCCTTCCCCTTTGAGGAAACGCCGGATCAGCTGCGCTCCATTGAGGAAGTCAAGGCGGACATGGAGCGATCCCGCCCGATGGATCGCCTTTTGTGCGGCGACGTAGGCTACGGCAAAACCGAGGTGGCCATGCGGGCCGCTTTTAAGGCCGCCGCCGCCGGGCGTCAGGTAGCCATTCTGGTGCCGACCACAGTGCTGGCCCAGCAGCATTACAACACCTTCCGGGAGCGCTTTGAGGGCTTCGCGATGGAGGTGGCGGTGCTCAACCGTTTCCGCCGGCCGGCGGAGCAAAAAGAAATCCTGCGGCGGCTGGCCTTGGGCCGGGTGGATATACTGATCGGCACCCACCGCATTTTGTCTAAGGATGTGCAATTTAAGAATCTGGGCCTGCTGGTGGTGGACGAGGACCAGCGCTTTGGCGTCGGCCACAAGGAGCGGATCAAGCAGCTGAAAAAGACGGTGGACGTGCTGACCCTGACCGCCACGCCTATTCCCCGTACCCTGCACATGGCCATGACCGGCCTGCGGGATCTCAGCGTGATCGAGACCGCCCCGGAGGATCGTTACCCCGTGCAAACTTATGTGGTGGAATACTCGCCGCCCCTGATCCGGGAGGCCATTCGGCGGGAGTTGGGCCGAGGCGGGCAGGTTTATTATGTGCATAATCGGATCGAGGATATCGATCGGGTAGGGGAAACGGTCAGCGCTTTGGTGCCGGAGGCCAGGGTGTCCGTCGCCCACGGCCGCATGACGGAAGCGGCGCTGGAGCGGGTCATGTTTGATTTTATGGAGGGCGATGTCGACGTTTTGGTCTGTACCACCATCATCGAGTCGGGCCTGGACATCAGCAACGCCAACACGGCTATTATCACCAGCGCGGATCGGCTGGGGCTGGCCCAGCTTTACCAGATTCGGGGCCGGATCGGCCGCTCCAACCGGGTGGCCTACGCCTATTTGACTTATATGAAGGAGAAGACCATTTCCGAGGTGGCGGAAAAACGGATGTCCGCTATCCGGGAATTTACCGATTTGGGCGCGGGATATAAAATCGCCATGCGGGATATGGAAATCCGGGGCGCCGGCAACCTGCTGGGCGCGGAGCAGCACGGGCAAATATCCGCCGTGGGCTTTGACCTGTACTGCCGGATGCTAGAGGACGCGGTAAAGCGCAAGCAAAAAGAGCGGGCCGCCGGTCAGGCCCTGCCGGGCCAGCCGGAGGATGAGCTGGAGACCGTGTCCATTGATCTGCAAATCAGCGCCTATATTCCGGCGGAATATATGGCGGACGAGAGCGCCAAGATCGATTTTTACCAGCGGATCAATCATGCCGGCAATGAGGAGGATATCGCCGATCTGCGGGAGGAAATGGTGGATCGGTTTGGCGACCTGCCCGGGCCCCTGGAAAATCTGCTGGTGATCGGGCTGCTCAAGGCGCTGGCGAAGGACGCCAAAATAGCCATGATCGCTCAGGAGGCCGGCCGGATTAGGATTGTCATGGCGCCGGATCATGGCCTGAAAGGCCCGGCCCTGATGGAGTTGGTGAAAAGCTTCAATCGCCGCATCTCCTTCAGCGCCGCGGAAAAACTGGAAATCACCATTCAGTTGGCGAAGCTGGAAGAACAGGATGTGATCGGATTTTTAATGAAAGTGGTGCGGGCCTTATTGGCTCTTGTAAAACCGGCCTGAAATTTGGTATAATACCATCAATGTACTAACGGAAAAGAAAAGGAGAACGCGGATGAAAAAGATAGGCACACGGACGGCCCGGCTCTTGGTTGCGCTCTCAGTGGCGCTTTTGCTGGTAATTTCCTTGATTGGCTGCGGCGGCCAAAGCGGCGGCGGCGAGGAAGACAACGGCGCTCAATCAAGCGGCGGCGAGACGAGCGGCAGCGAGACAAGCGGCGACGCGGCGAATTCGGATGTCCCGGCGACTATCGCCGGCATCAGCACCGGCGAGCATAAAGTGATCGCCACCGTCAACGGCGAGGATATCTATGAGGATGTCTTCATGCGCTGGTATTTGGAGACCACAGCCTTGAATTATGGGATTAATATCGCTCAGACGGAGGTAGATCCGCAGCTGGAGGAATATATCAACGGCGACAAAATCGCGCGGCTGGGCGACTATGTGAATCAGATCGTCTTGTATCAGGCGGCCGCGAAAGAAGGAGTCGCCATCACGGACGAGATGGTGGACGAATATCTGGAGACCATGGCGACCAGCAACGGTTTCGACCGGGCGGGCTTCATCACTTTTATGAGCGATAATATCGGTTTTACGGAGGAAGGGCTACGCCGCTACATGAAAGAGGGCATGGCGATCCCCGAGTTGTATGAGCGGAAAACCCAGCAAATCACGGCGGCGGAAAGCCCGGAGGAATATTATAACGCCAATCCGGATCGGTTTAAGGTGAGTGAGTCCCGGACGGTGCGGCATATTTTGGTGGCGGAGCGGTCGGAGGCGGAGGAAATCATTCGCGCGCTGGATGAGGGGGCGGATTTCAGCGAGCTGGCGATGGAAAAGAGCACCGATCCCAGCGTCAATTCCAATGGCGGCGTCATTGGGCCATTTGATCCCGACGGCGTTTATCTTGACGGCAGCGGCAGCTTGGTGGCGCCTTTTACCGAGGCGTCTTACGCCTTGGAAAATGTGGGCGATTATACCAAGGAGCCGGTGCCCAGCGATTTCGGTTTCCATGTGATCATTCTGGATGAGGCGCAGCCGGCCCGCACCCAATCCTTTGACGAGGTGGAGGCGGATTTGACGGAAGAATTGCTGTGGCAGGAGAAGGACAGCTATTTTGACGGCTTTTTTCAGGAGCTGGTGGACGCGGCGACAGTCACTTACGCCGAGGGTTACGATCCGTCCTCCGCGAATTGACGCGGTGAAAGTAACGCGGTGAAAGGAAGCTGCGCGGCATGACAGGTGGCATGACAGGTAAAATAAAAACGTCTGCCCGGGACTTGAGCGGAAGGGGGATTTTCCCGCTTCTGCTCTTGTTATTATTCTTCTTATTGTTATCATCATGGTTCTTTGCCGCCGGCGAGTTGCTCGCCGCGGATATTGACGCCGGCGCTGGCGCCGGGGCGGGGGCTGAGGCGGGCGCCGGGGCTGGGGCTGGCGCTGGGGCCGGGACTGGCGCGGGGAACGGCATTGGAGTTGGCGCTGGCGCCGGTGCTGATGTTGGCGCGGGCGCGGGCGTTGGCGCGGGGACTGATACTGGCGCGGGCGCCCAGGTTGACGCTGGCGCGGGCGCCGGGGCCGCCGCCGAATCCGAGACGACCGAGTCCGGCACTGAGACCGCCGCCGACCAGGCGCCGGACATCAAGCTGCTGCTCAACGGGCAGGAAATACAGCTGACCGATCCCATTCGCAATCAGGCCGGCCGTACCTACTACCCCCTGCGGGCCTGTTTTACGGCGCTGGGGGCGGTGGTCACCTGGGACGACGACAACCTGTCAGCTGTCGCCGTCAGGGATCGGCAGCAGGTCGTATTTACCGTCAATTCCCCCATTTACACCGTCAACGGCATCGCCTACACGATGGAAGACGCGCGGGCCTATCTGGATCCGGAGTTGAACCGCGTCTATGTGCCCATCCGCTACGCGGCGGCGGCCTTTGGCCATCCGATCGAATGGCAAAGCCTGCCCGGCGCCAACGCGGTCGCCCTGTCCGGCTACCGGCCTGATCCCGGCGCCATCAATCTCCATGAGATCGCGGTGGACGGCAAACTGGTCTGGCTGGGGCAGAGCGAGAGGCAATTGCTGGGCGCCTTGGGCTATCCCAGCCGGATCGACGAATCCGCTTACGATCTGCAATGGTATGTGTATAATCGGGATTACAGCGCTTTCATCCTGGTGGGACTCAGGGACGGGCGGGTAGTGGGTTTTTTTACCAATTGCCAGCGTTTCGAGCTGAAAGACGGGCTGGGCCTCGGCGCGCCGGCGGCGGACGTTCGCCAGGCTTACGGGAAAACGCCCAATATGGTTTTTTGGTATGACCCCTACAATGAGGAACGGCTTTACGCCGTCTGGTGCATGGCCCGTTTTCCCTCCGACGCCGAGCAGCAGCTGATCTTCGACGCCAACAGCGAGGCATTGTTGCGTATGTACGAGCAGGAATGCCTGGATATTACCAACGCCTTCCGGATCGCCAATGACAAGCAGGAGGTATTGTACAACCAATACGCCGCCCGGGCGGCCCTGGCCTACGTCCAGGACATGGCGGAGCGGAACTATCTGAGCCACTTCGATCCGGAGGGCCGGGATCCCATGGAAAGGCTGGCGGACAGAGGTCTGTCGGCGCGAAAGGTCACAGAAAACCTGGCTGGCGGCTATTCCGACGCCATCCAGGTCATGCAGGCGTGGATGGAATCGCGAAGCCACCGCAAAGGGCTGCTGGAGGACAATCAATATTTGGGGGTCGGCGCCTGCTACAAAAGCGCCAGCCGCTACCATTACTATTTCGCCCAGGAATTTATTACCCTCTGAATTTTGTAATGCTCGCGCGACTTATTTCTGCCACCAATGGTGGCAGAAATAAGTTGTACGAAAAATCGCGGCGCGACCTGTCTTACCGGAGGGCCGGGATTTTTTCCCGGCCGCCCATGTAGGGCCGCAGCGCCTGGGGAATCGTGACGCTGCCGTCGGCGTTTTGGCAATTTTCCAGGACGGCGGCGACGGTTCGCCCCACGGCCAGCCCGGAGCCATTGAGGGTATGGACAAATTCCGGCCGGGCTTTCGGCTCCCGCCGGAAACGGATATTGGCCCGCCGGGCCTGAAAATCCTCAAAATTGGAGCAGGAGGAAATCTCCCGGTAGACGCCGGCGCTGGGCAGCCAGACCTCCAGATCATAGGTCTTGGCGGCGGAAAACCCCAGATCGCCGGTGGCAAGCGCCACCACCCGGTAGGGCAGTTCCAGCCGCCGCAGGACTTCCTCCGCGTTGGCCGTCAGCGCCTCCAATTCCTCATAAGACCGCTCCGGCAAAACGAATTTTACCAGCTCCACCTTGTTGAATTGGTGCAGGCGGATCAGGCCCCGGGTGTCCCGGCCGGCGGCGCCGGATTCCGCCCGGAAGCAAGGCGTATAGGCGCAGTGATACAGAGGCAGCTTGCCGGCCTCCAGGATTTCCTCCCGATAATAATTGGTCACCGGCACCTCGGCGGTGGGGATCAGATAATATCCCTGCCCCCCTTCCAGGCGAAACATATCCTCCGCGAACTTGGGCAGTTGGCCGGTGCCGATCATGCTCTCCCGATTTACCATAAAGGGCGGCAGCAATTCCTCATAACCGTGGCTTTGGGTGTGGAGATCCAGCATAAACCCGATCAGCGCCCGTTCCAGCAGCGCCCCCAGCCCCCGGTAAAACATAAACCTGGCGCCGGTGACCTTGGCCGCCCGCTCCGGATCCAGTATATTCAGGGCCTCGCCGATTTCCCAATGGGCCAGGGCCGGAAAATCAAAGGCTCGGGGCGTTCCCCAGCGGCGGATCTCGGCGTTGGCCGCCTCATCCTCGCCCGCGGGCACGGAGGCGTGGGGCATGTTGGGCAGGCTGAGCAAAATCGCCCGCAACTCGTCCTCAATTTCCCGCAGCCGCTCATCCAGCGCCCTGATTTCCTCGCCCAGGGCCTTCATCAGCGCCATCGCCTCACCGGCGTCCTCGCCGGCTTTTTTCATGCGGGCGATGTTCTCGCTTTCCTTGTTGCGGCGGCTTTTCTGTTCCTCGCTGACCGCCAGATTTTGCCGGCGGCGCTCATCCGCCGCCAAAAAGCGCTCCACCAGGCCAGGATCGGCCCGGCGCTTGCTCAGCCCCTCCCTGATTTCCTCGGGATTAGCCCGGATCCGTTTAGCGTCAAGCATCTTATTTTGCCTCCTTAATCAAGTCTTTTCGGTAAAATCAGTCTGCCTAGTCAAGCCTGACTCGTCTTTTTAGTCAAAGTGCAAATACGCCGCCTTGTGTACACCCGGCAGCCGCTCCACCTCTTTCAGCACGGCGTCGGACACCGGATGATCCACATTCAGCACCATCAGGGACGTGCCGCCCTGCTCCCGGCGACCCACCTGCATACCGCCGATATTCACGTCATTATCGCCCAGGATCATGCCCACCTGCCCCACCACCTTGGGCTGATCCTTGTGGGGCACCAGCATCAGGTGGCCGGCCGGTCGGATATCCAGAATAAAATCATCAATCGCCAAGATATGCGCCTCGCCGTTTTGAAATACGGTGCCCGCCAGCGTATGGCGCCCGCCGTCGCTTTTGACGCTCACCAAAAGCTTGTTCACATAATCGGCGGACTCGGCGTTTTGCTGGCTGACGACCTGGATGCCCCGCTCCTTCGCCACCACCGGCGCGTTGACATAATTGACGGCGTCGTTGAGGATCGGCCGCAGCAAGCCTTTCAGGAAGGTATTGGTCAAAGGCTTCAACTCCAGGGTGTTGAAATCGCCCAAATAGGTGATGCCCGCCTCCTTGACGGGTCCCTCGGACAGATAAGCGGCCATTTTGCCCAATTTTTCCGCCAGTTCCATATAGGGCCTGGCCCGCTCCATGGCCTCCGGGTTGATAAAGGGGATGTTGACGGCGTTGTGTACCGGCAGGCCCCGCAGCACCCGCGCGATTTCCTCCGCCACGTCCAGGGCCACGTTGACCTGGGCCTCCTCGGTGGAGGCGCCCAGATGCGGCGTGACCACCATTTGGGGCAGGGTAAAAAGGGGATGCTCCGTCACCGGCTCTTTGAGCCAGACATCCACGGCGGCGCCGGCGATCACGCCGTCCCGCACCGCCTCGTACAAATCATTCTCATTGACGATCCCGCCCCTGGCCACATTGATCACCCGAGCGGTGGGCTTCATCATGGCCAATTGCTTCTTGGCGATCATATCCCGGGTCTCGTCGGTGAGAGGCATATGCACCGTAATAAAATCCGCCTCCCTAAAGATTCCTTCCTTGTCCCGTAGCTCCACATTGAAGCGGGCCGCCCGCTCCTGGGTGACATAAGGATCATAGGCCAGCACCTTCATGCCAAAGGCCTTGCAGCGCGCGGCGATTTCCGCCCCGATCTTGCCAAAGCCCAGGATGCCAATCACCCGGCCCCGCAGCTCGATGCCGGTAAATTTTTTCCGATCCCAAAGCTGCCGCCGCAAAGACTGATCGGCCTGAGGCACATAGCGGGCCAGGGACAAAATCAGGGCCATAGTGTGCTCGCAGGCGGAAATAGTATTGCCGTCCGGGGCGTTGATGACGATGACACCTTGTTTGGTGGCCGCCGGCACGTCGATATTGTCCACGCCCACACCGGCCCGGCCGATGACCTTCAGCAGGGGCGCGGCCTCGATAATACCCTTGGTGATCCTGGTCTCGCTCCGCACGATCAGGGCCTGGTATTGGCCCACCGCGGCGATGATCTCCTCCTCCGTCTGTCTCAGGCGCACATCCACCTGAAAATCCTTTTCTTTTTCCAACCAGGCGATGCCCTGTTCAGCTATGGGATCGCAGATCAAGATACGCATAATAGTTTTTCGCTCCGTTCTGTTTGGATTTTAAGGCTGCCGCCGCCGGCGGGCCAGGCCGGCTCGGCAGGCCCTGGGGCGGGCAGGCGACAGGTCCAGGCCAGCGCCGCGGACGACCGAGCCTGCCGAGCCTGCTTAGCCCCGCAAAATCTGCCGCTGGGCCGCCGCCACGCCGGCGCCCAAGGTCGCCGGCCAGCCCAGCTCCAGCAGCGTCATTTCCAGGCAGGCGACCGTAGCCAGGATATCCGTCGCCGCGATATAGCCCAAATGCCCCACCCGAAAGATCTCCTTCTCCAGCTTGCCCTGCCCGGCGGCGATGATAATATTATACTTGTCCGCCATGATACCGGCGATCTTTTTGACATCGATATCCCCCGGCCGCCGGATGGCGGTCACCGCGGCGGAAGCGGCGGCGTCGTCGGCCAGCGGGGTCAAATCCATGGCCCTCACAGCGGCCCGGGTAATATCCCGGTTGCGGGCGTGTCGGGCCTGGATATTAGCCAACCCTTCCTCCGCCATCATGCTCAGGCTTTCCCGCAAGCCCACCAGCAAACTGGCCGCCGGCGTATACGGCGTCATCTTTTTGTCGTCCAGGTTCTTTTTCGCCGCCCGCAGACTCAAATAAAAGGAGGGCGCCTCGCAGCCCTTGTTCAGCTCCCAGGCCTTGGGGCTGACACTGATAAAAGCCAGGCCCGGCGGCAGCATAAAGGCTTTTTGCGAGCCGCTGACCACCACGTCCAGCCCCCAGGCGTCCGTCTCCAGGGGCGAGACCGCCATCCCGCTGATGGAATCCACCACAAAAATGGCCGGATGATCGCCGCAGACCGCCCGCAAGGCCCGCACATCATGGGTGACGCCGGTGGAGGTCTCATTGTGGGTCACATAGACCGCCTTGATCTCCTTGTCCCGATCCGCCGCCAGAGCCTGCCCCAGCGCCGCCGGCTCCGCTTGCTGCCCCCAAGGCCCGGCCACGACTCGCGGTATGGCGCCGTAGGCCTCGCAGATTTTGATCCACCGCTCCGCGAAATTGCCGTTTTCCATCACAATGACTTTATCGCCGGGATTGAGAAAATTGCTGACCGCCGCCTCCATGGCGCCGGTACCGGAAGAAGTGAGAATCAGCAGATCATTGTCCGTGCGATAGATTTCCTTCACCTTTTGGGTAACCTCCGTCAGCAGCCGGGAAAACCCTGGTGTTCTATGCCCTACCGCCGGATTGGCCAAGGCGCGTAATACCCTTTGCGGGATCGGCGTCGGCCCCGGTATCATCAAAATTTGCTTGTCCTCCATCAGGTTAGCCATATTATTGCCCTCTCTTTCCTTGTTTACGCGGCGACCTTCCTTATTTACGCGGCTATAAGAAAAAAACGCTCTCATCCCGGATATCGCTATCCTGGGACGGGAACGTCTGCCCGCGGTACCACCCAGCTTGCCCTCGCTAATCCTGCGAATCCTCTGATCACGGGATCCCGCGGGGGCCACCTTGAGAACCAATTCAACAATAACTCGCGCTTCTCGCTTGCCCTTTTGCCGAGCGAGATCGCGCGACTTATAGTCGAGCTAGTCCTTAGCGCGTAACGGGCGCTGGCCGGGACGACTCATCGTCGCCTGCTCCGGGGCGGAATCAGCCGTTGGCTGCCGGTTCGCACCAACCACCGGCTCTCTGCGGGAAAAACGCCGAACCCGGCGCCGGCGGGCGACTGCCCCCGGGCCGGAGCCACGCGGCGTTTTACGGCCCATGCTCCCCTTCATCGCATCATCTTCGCGGCGCCGCCCAAAGCGCGCGCGCCAACCGGCGCGGGAATCCTGAGCGGCGACCTTTGCCTGATTATAATTCCGCCGCCCTGAAAATGCAAGAAATATTTTTCTCGGGGTATCAACGTGTGTGTTTTTCTCGGGTGTCATTACCAGGCCTCATACAGATAGGTATACATGCTGACGACAAGATCATTTTCTATCCCAGTACCAAAAGTTCTTTATGATTTTTCTTGACTTTAGCCAAGGAATATCATAAAATTATCCTAAAGAATTTTGAGAAATTTATCAAGAGATTATCCAAATGATATTTGATGGGTGAGTTTGGCCGGCGCCGCTTCCTCAAAAAGAATAGGCGCTCCTTTATCAGGGGGGCACATTATGCGGAACCTGAGATTTTGTTGTATTGTTATTGTCGCTCTTCTCGTTTTGTTTATTGTCGGCGCCCCCCACCACATAGCGTTGGCGGACGCCGCGCCGGCGGGATGACGGACAGCACCCTGAAGGCCGCCAAATGGGCCTTGGTGCCGGCGGAGTCGGCGGACGCCTACCAGAAGCTGACAGTCACCGCCATAGCGGCGGGGCAGATTGTCCGCCAGGTGACGTATCCTCAGGCTTTCGCCATTGGTTACAAGGAGAGTTATGACGATGTCACCGGCGTGGGCGAGTTCACGCTAGTGGCCCGCCA
>JAISDE010000183.1 GCA_031265035.1 Peptococcaceae bacterium
GCTCTTTATCACCTTGCCGTCGGTCTCGACAGCTGACGCCACACCCACAACAGCCAACGCGCCGGATTCCCGCAGCCCAAATTTTATATACGTGCTGCCGGTAAACTTGCCGTCCGGGATGATGAATTCCGTCAGAATCTCGTCGCTTTCCAGAGATGTCTGACCGGGTCCCACAAAAACATCCTCCAAGGGCAGGCTCCGCTCACCTTTGGTTCCCTCTATGGTGACGGTCGCGCCCAGGGCAATCAGAATCGGCGGCAAATCGGCGGAGGGCACGGCATTGCATATATTCCCGCCTACTGTGCCAAGATTCCGCACCTGATTGTGGGCCATTTGATGAGCCGCCTGAGCGACGGACAGATACTTCTCCTGAACGAGCTTTGAGTTCATGACCGAGTTGTGGGTGGCGCAGGCGCCGATAACGAGACCCTTGCCCTTGACATAGTTTATTTCCTTCAATTTGGGCAATTGCCCGATCGAGACAAGAATCTCGGGCGCCAGCAACTCTTTCTTCATCTTGACTATAATGTCTGTCCCGCCCGAGATTAACTTCGCTCTGGAGCCGTACTTGGCTAACGCCTCGCACGCTTCCGCCACACTTTCCGGCGCCTGATACTTAAAATTCGCTAAATACACATCTTTCCCCCCTATTCATTTTTTTGTACAAACGGCAGTCCTATTACTTTCCCCCGTTATGCCTCCCCTATCGCGCCTACCTCATTATTCGTCCCCCTTTATTGTCTTTTTTATCCATCTCACTTATTGGTCAAAGAGACTCTTTACCGATCCGCTCATTTTTAAGAGCCTC
The DNA here is from genome assembly GCA_031265035.1 of Peptococcaceae bacterium. GTDB lineage: Bacteria > Bacillota > Peptococcia > DRI-13 > UBA5745 > JAISDE01. The sequence continues at coordinate 809 of JAISDE010000183.1, forward strand.
TCTATCTGTCTGCTCATTGATCAATGCCTTGGCGATATACGCTACTGTGTCAATATTAGCGCCGTCGCGGTCTAAATCGCATGGCTCCAGCTCGTACTCTACCGGTTTGTTAATGGTGGGATCGCTGCCGCAAACAGGGCATTTGGGGTTTTTCCTCAAATCGGTTTTTTTCAATTCCATCGTTAGCGCGTCAAAAGTGAGTAATTTACCTGTCAGCAGATCATCCATGCCCAGCAGGTATTTCAACGCCTCCGTCGCCTGTATCAGCCCGATTATCCCGGGCACGACCCCCATTATGCCCGCCTGTACGCAGGTTGGCGTAATTCCGACAGGCGGCGGCTCATTAAAAATACAGCGGTAGCACGGTCCTTTTCCCGGCAAAATCGTTATGGCTTGACCAAAAAACTTCAGCACGGCCCCGTAAAATAACGGTTTCCCAGCGATGACGCAGGCATCGTTGATCAAGAACCTGGTGGCGAAGTTATCGGTGCAATCCAGCACTATGTCATAGCCACTGATTATTTCCATAACATTTGACGCGGTAAGTCTTTCACCCCGCGGGACGACGGTACATTCCGGGTTTAAGGCGTTAAGTTTTTCTTTGGCGGAATCCACTTTGGGGCTGCCGATATCGTTCACGGAGTGTAATATCTGCCTGTGCAGATTGGTTAAATCCACCGCGTCGCCGTCGATAACGCCTATTTTGCCGACTCCCGCCGCGCACAGATAATACGCCGCGGGGCAGCCGAGCCCTCCCATTCCAGCGATCAGCGCGCTGGCGTTCGCCAGTTTTAGCTGCCCTAAAGGGCCTACCTCGGGCAGTACTATCTGTCTGCTATAACGCTTTGTCCGCTCACTGGTAAAGCCTTCCGACGTATCCATGCCCCGCCTCCTCGCCTCAGGCAGCGTTACGATGCCTGAGCCAGCGTTACGATGCCTTAGCCAGCGTTACGATGCCTTAGGAACTGTCCTTAACCGCCGCCTACCAGGAAATTAACCAGTAATTTGAATAACTCAAGCTCGTTTCCCGCCGAGAATATGATCGCCCCTTTTTCATTCTTTACAAGCAAGGTATCCGGATCGTCCTCCGATTTAACCATTCTCCAGCCGTCCCTGTAGAGGTTGTCCCAATATTGGGATGTCCAGCCGAAGCCTTCCCGCCAATATAGCTTCGCGTCCACAAAGGGTATACCTTTGTTTATCTCGGTTATCGCCGCTTGGGTAAGCTCGTTAAACTTCATATTTTCACGTCGCCCCTTTCAAGTCCGCCCGCGCTCCGTCTAACCCTCCGCCAGCCGAAAAGCGCAATGATCATTGCAGATCACGCCATATCTGGTTTTGACGATACCCCTTCCCGCTCGCGGGCATTTGACAATCGAGTCTTTATGGTTCGGGCAAGCGACCCAGCCCGGGGACTCAAGATCATAGCTTTCGCATCTCAGGCAGCGGATTCCGTCACTCGTCGCCTCAAGCTCGGAGCTGAACCTGATTTGGCCGCACTTCGCGCAAAAGCAGTACTCCCACTCGTCAATGATTTTGCCGTAGCTCTCGATATCGGCCGGCTTTTCCCTGACAAACCCCACCGTATCTTTGTACATAGCCGGAGCCTTATGAAACTGTGAGACGTAGCCCCCCAATACACATTCGTCTTTCCCCTTATCCTCCATATCCTAAATCACCTCCTTTTACCATTTAGACCCTCAGCTTGAATCATACCATCAGGCAAAACTCAGGTAAAACGGATAAGTTTTATATCGGCGCCCGACGCTTATAATAAAAACTTATACAAGATCGGATAAACCGCTGTCTATCGCGAAAGTTTGACGCGGGCGCCCGGGATATAGCCGCGAAAACACGGGAAAAACGGCTTGCTTTTTTTCGCGGCCCTGCTGTATAATTGGCTTGTTATATTTTGTCTATAACTTAAAACTATAGTGAGGCGAATGGGTATACCCATTCGCGCAGCGAGGACGCGTAATGAATACCAGACAAATCGACATATTTGTAAACGTGGTACGTTACGGCAACTTCTCAAACGCCGCTAAGAAGCTCTATCTCTCCCAGCCGGCGGTCAGCTCGTCCGTTGACGCCCTGGAAAAAGAGCTTGGGGTGAAGTTGTTCCTGCGTCAGAGCAAAAAGGTTGTGCTCACGGAAAAAGGCGAGGATTTTTACAAAGATTCCCTGAATATCTTAAACCTGACGGAAAAAACCATGAAAAATATGGCGGAGGACAAGGGATTAAACGGTGTAATCCGCGTGGCCGCCAATTACTACGCCGGTATTTATTACATACCCCAACATTTAGTCGATTTCAGGCGAGCCCATCCCAATGTTTATTTCGACCTTTACATCGGCGGCAGCGATAAAATTGTCAGGCAGGTATTGGACGGGCGTTTTGATATCGGAATTATCGGCAAGCCCATAGATCAGAGTTCCTTGCGGCAAAAACGCGTTTTATCCGACAAGCTTGTGTTTACCTGCCTCAATGCCCCGCCATTGGCGGGATTGCCCCGGGTGATGTCTCAAAATGAACTGTTTGACGTTCCTTTTATTACCCGGACATTGGATGAGGAGCAAATAACTATTTTCGAGTCCGCTCTTTACGATGTGGGCAGAAGCTTGCTGGAGCTTAACGTCGTCGCGGAGATGAACAGCAATGAGGCGGTGCTAGCCGCTGTATACGCCGGATTGGGCATGGCCGTGCTGCCCCATACATGCGTCGGCAAATATCCCGATCTGCGGGAAATTGAGGTCGAAGGCTTCAATATGTGCCGCAATCATTATGCCATAACGCCCAGCGATGAGTACTCATCATTAAGAGTGTGCCAGTTTTACGATTTTCTGCGGCACCAATAAACTTGCCCTCCCCAAAAAGGGACGCCGCTCCTCGGAGTGACGCCCCTTTTTTTACTTATTTACTTTTCCTTGTTTACTTTTAGCGGTACATCAGCTTTACTTACTACTCATTTGTTTACTTACTCGTTTGTTTACTTACTCATTCGCTTACTTACTCATTCGCTTACTTACTCATTTGTTTACTTACTCGTTTACGCGCCGCCGGCGGCAAATCAGTCGCAGATACCGGCGTATTTGCTGGTGATGTTGATCAGGGCTACCAAGCCTTTGATCGCCAGACGCATACGGTTGGGAATCAGGGCGCCCTTGTCGTCCAGGGTGTTCAGCCCGGTGGAGACATAGATGTTGCCGTCATAGGCGATGGTGGGCACCATACCCATGGCGCCGACGCCGCTCTGGAAGATGTTGGTGTTGGCGTACATATCCTCGATGGAGAAAATCGGCACGCCCATTTTGCCAGCCTTCCAGGTATGCTCGTAGTTGATCTCCACCGCGCAGGAATTGTAGCTCTTGGTGAAGATAAAGCCGTCCTTGATGGCGGGATCCAAAGCCTTGAATTCCTCCACGATGATGTCGTACATCTGATCCACCGGCTCGGTCATCAGCTTGGGATTGTCTTTCAGCACCTTCAGCGCGGCGATGCAGCCGCAGAGGGCCTCTTTGCCGGGATCAAAGGCCACATTGACAGCCTTGCCATAAGAGGCGATGGAACCGTACCGGTCGCCGTGCATACCCATGGCCCGGCGGGCGTTGACCATCACGTCCTCTTTGCCGATGATCAGGCCGCAGAGGGAAGACCCGGTGGCCTTGTCCATGGAATAGACGATGGCGTCGGCGCCGGTCTTGACGATATTGTGGCCCACGAAAGGCAGCCCCCAGGCGCAGTCCACCACATAAGGCACATTATACTTCTTGGCGATGTCGGCGATGACCTTTTGCAGGATCGGCGTCCCCTCTTTGTCCTTGTCGCCGTAGCCGTAGCCGGGGGTCTCATAGCCAATGGAGGTAAAGCCGGTCAGATAGGGGGCGTGCCGGTCGGCGTTGGCCTCCAGGGTGGCCCGGGAAGCCTCGCCCTTTACGTCAGCCAGCATGGGCACCGGGAAATGCTTGATGCCGTGATTGTCATAACGGGCGCCGGCCAGGGGCACAATCACCGTGTCCAGATTGTACTGGCGCTTGCCCATCATGCCCAGCTCGCCGGCGGTGGAGCCCCGATCCGCCACGATGTCCTTGTACTTGGCGGGGAAGGGACGGCCGTAACCGGCCTGATGGTGCATATGCTTTTCCAGGGGCGCGATGTAACGGGCCCGATAGGACTCGCCGGGGCCCTGGACAGGCGGCGCGAACATGCTGGTGTAGCAGGTCCAGATGCCGGCCTCGCAGGTGTTGACGGGACAGGCGTCGTAACCGTCGCCGTAAACGTCCTTCACCATGTAGCGAATATCCTCGACATAGCCGGCCAGACCCTTGACGGACTTGGCCTCCTTCTCACTGAAAGCCAGCACGTCGTCCCGCAGGGGCGCCGGGCAGCCGGAGACGCCGCCGGTGAGGCCAAACTGACCCAGACCCTTATCCGCCAGCGCTTTCACCTCGTCGGCGATACCGATTTTCTTCGCGGCCTCCTTGGCCTCAGCGTAGATGTTGGCGATGTTGGCGTGCAGGTGTTTGTACATTTGTGTTTTGTACTTGAATTTTCCCATGATAAACCACTCCTTAAAATATATTTTTTTGGCGGTAAGGGCGCTTTGGCCAACAAACTCGCGCTCGCTACGCGTTAATTTATCTCCCGCTGAGCCCTTACTGTTATACATCGGCTTGCGCCGGGTTACCCATTTCATATGCCGGCTAAATACGCCGGCGACTTTGACGCTCCGACCCCGCGTCCCATTCCGCCGCCCCGGCGGCGCCCCGCCTTATCTGAGCCGCACCGTATCCTTGCCGCCCCGGCCGGGATAGGCGCCCTCGGCGGTGCTGCCATAGACCCCGGCATACAGCGCCGCCGGGAAACTCTCCAGCGCCGCCGCCTGCTCCAGGGCCTCGATGATGCCGGCCATGATCTTTTCCGCCATCACCGCCGCCCGCTCCGTCGGGCGAATCGCCCCGGCCCCAAAGAAGCGAAAAGCCTCCTTCAGCGCCGTCAGGGTATCGATCCTGGACGGGCCGGCGATGGGCCCGCCGGAATACGCCTCGTCGGACGACGCGATGGAGATCGCCTCCACCCCCAAAGAGGACGCCAGCGCGCCGTGGAGCGCCGTGGACAATGAGGATTGCACCCGATCCTCCGTCTGCGTCAGGAACCCTATAGGCGCGCCGGGCCAGATCGGGGCTTGGATAATACTCCGCAGCGCCTCGATCTTGGCGGCGTTGAAATCTACATAATTGTCCTCCATCTCGCCGGTGATCATTACCTCCGGCGAATAGACAAACAAAGGCTGCAGCACGGGGCGGCAGCCCAACCTGATCCCGATATGGGCGGTGGTCAGCATCCCGGCGAAGGCCTTCGCCGCCGGCACGCCGCACAATTCCTCATTGGTCACCACGTCAAAGGGCAAATTAAACTCTTTCGCGTAACGCATACACTGAATAGCGTCCACCATGAGCCGGGCCGGATCGGTGCCGCCGCCCAAGGAACCGTAAGCGACGTTGATCTTGGTCATGTCGGCGCCCACCTTGCCCGCCAGCAGCACAGTCTCCGGCGTGTTCAGGCCCCGGTGAGCCCGCACCTGCCAAATCGTGGAAGGCTCCAGGGATCTTTTGATCGCCAGCAGATTTTCCGGCGAGATAATCGTGCCGTCCTGCCCGTGGGTCAGATAACCTTCCAGAAATCCCTCCGTCCTGGCTCCCCAGGAAGGGTCAAAATGGACGACGCCGTCGGCGCCCCAGGACTCGCCCACCTTGATATGGGCCACATCCATAAAAGGGCAGCCCGTGCCGTACTGGATAAACACCGTCGGGTTTTTCTCCGTCTTTTGCAGCTTTTTCATCCGCATCCGGCTTTTGGTGCTGGTCACGTACTTTTCCATATCAGCCATTTCCTGATCAGACAACAACCGGGTATGCGGCGGCATAACACCGTCCAGATAAAAATCCCGAATCCGCTCGTCGGACAACTCAATATAGCGCTCCTTGGCCTTTTGCCGCTCCCCCGGCGCCGCCTCCATCATCTGACGGCGCAGCGCCGCCCTGGTAATGGCGTCGCTGGTCTTGTCCGCCGCCCAGGCCAGGGTCTTGTCGGCGATTTGATCCAGCAGGCTCTCAATATGCTTGTGCTTGTAGGTATAATCATAACCTTGGGTAAGGTCTTTCTTTATCTTGACCGCGCCGGAATGATCCAACTGAGGCTCCCGTTCCTCAATAAAGGCGATCACCTGCTCCGGCACGGTGCCGGTGCCAAAACCGGCGTCATAGCCCAGTTCCTGGGCCAATTCCACCCGGATGCCCATACCGCCGATAGCGATTTTGACCCGCTCCCGCAGGCCCGCCGCCTCGGCCTGATCGATGAATCTGGATAAAAGCTCGGCCACGCCATAACCCAGGGTACGGCTGATCAAAATAGCGCCCACATCGTTTTCCAGAGCCGCCTTGAGGATTTCCTCCGGCTGATAGTCCGGCGGCAGCAGGATCGTCTCATAACCCTGCTCCTTCAAGGCTCTGTTCATAATTTTCAGGCCGATATCATGCACCGGATCCAGCGGCGCCAACAAGATTTTCTTAGCCTTATTCATTTCTCGCCCTCCCCCGCCAGCCAGGCGTACTGATCCCCGGCCCGGTACAAATATCCCCGAGCCCTGACCCTGGCGCCGGCGCCGGAATGCTCAATAAACACAATATCCGTATCCTTCAGGCCAAATTTCTCCAGCAGCCCCAGCGCCAATTCCCGGCCTTCCTCCTCACTGGCGCAAACGAAAAAGGTCTCCACGTCAATGGCGTCCATGATTTTTCTCAAGCAAGCTTCCAACCGCCTCACCCTTTCGGCTCATCAATGATGAGTAGTCATGTATACTCCCTCGCGCCTATATCTTCCCCAGGCTCTCCCTTATCACCAAACGCGACATTCTCACCGAACTCGGTTTTTTGCCCCGCCTGATCCCAATATTTATTGACATCCTGAATCAGGTTCTCAATATGCCTGACCATGGCCCGCTCCGCCGCCGCCGGATCCCGGCGCTCGATCGCCCGGGCTATCTGGGCATGGTCATAAGAAATGACGCTATGTACGGTCTTGCGGATATATTCCAGCACCGGGGTCAGCTGCCCGTCCTCCCGAATCATCTCAATGGCTGAATAAAGCACCGGATTGCGGGCGGCCCTGGCGATCAGCCGATGGAATAAAACGTCTTGCTCCCCGGCGTCCAAATCCTTGGCAAAGGTCTCGTACTGAACCTCCCGCACCCGCCACATCTGCCGGATCTCCTCGGGGGAGGCGTGAACCGCCGCCAAGCGGGCCAGCTCCCGCTCAATGGCCTTGCGGGCTACCAGGATATCAATCAGCCGCTCTTTGCTCTGGCCCCGGAGCAGGTTGAGAAAGTCCTCGCGCTGCTGGTCTCGGGCGGCGGTGCCCTCCAGCTCCTTTAGCCTGGCCTGACCCGCCGGGGTAAGCACCCTGCCCTGATAACCCACTTTGGCCGTCAGCCCGTCCCGGTCGAAACGATTGAGCATCCGCCCCGCGGTAGCCTCACTGATCCCCAGACCCAACCGCTCCATTTCCCGGCTCAAACACCCGGATCCCACAGGAGCGGCGTTTAGCGCGACAATTCGCAGTATGGCCTGCTCCCGCCGGCCCCGTTCTGACAACATCCTGCCCGCCCCTATCTCCGCGTACCGCTTTCTGCCTTCATTCTAAACCATTTCGCCACTAAAATCCAGCCCTGAATAAAAATGTTTTTCTTTTTTATTATTTTTTTATTCCGGCGCGAATTATCTGTCTGTGTTGTCCAGCGCTAACTGATTGCGCGGCGAAAATATACCCAACCTTAAAACATCAGGGGATCCCGGTAGGTATTAACATTTATCACCATACCCATGGCCGCCATATTGGCCAGCAGCGCGCTGCCGCCATAACTGATGAAGGGCAGCGGAATGCCGGTAATCGGCATGATCCCTATCGCCATGCCCACATTCTGCAAAATATGAAAAACCAGCATGGCGACAATGCCCGAGGTCAGCAAAGAGCCAAACAAATCCTTGGATCGGCCGGCGATACTCAGGCAGCGCAGCAACAGGACAAAAAACAGGATCAGCACCGCGAAGCAGCCGGCGAAGCCAAATTCCTCCCCCAACACGCAAAAGATAAAATCTGTCCACTGCTCCGGCAGATAGCCGCTGGCGGTCTGGGCGCCCTGGCCCCAGCCCTGGCCCCACATGCCGCCGGAGCCTACGGTGATCTGCGCCTGAATCACGTTCCAGCCCCAGTTGCGGGGATCAAATTCCGGATTGACAAAGACAATCAGCCGCATCAGCTGGTATTTCTCCAGGGGCAGCCACCAGCCCCAGCTAACGTGCCCGTAGATCCACAACGCCACGGCGCTGATCCCGCCGCCAAACAGCAGCAGCAGGCGCCAAAGGGAGGCGCCCGCCGTCAGCATCATGCCAAAAATAATAGCGATAAACACCAGGGCCGTGCCCAGATCCGGCTGGAGCATGACCAGCCCCAGGGGAACGCCGGCGTAAATCAGCACCGGCAAAAATTGCCGCCAGGTGCGCAGCCGGCTCCGGCGCTCGGATAAAAATTGGGCCAGGCAGAAAATCAGCATGATTTTCGCCGGCTCCGCCGGCTGCAGCCGCCGGCCGGCCAGCTCCAGCCAGCCCTGGAGGCCGTGGGCGGAGACGCCGATGAGCAAAACCGCCGCCAGCATAAGGTTCATGAGGATATAAACAAACCGCTCAAAATAAACCAGCCGGCTCAAATCGATAACCTGCAAGAAAGCGATCAGTAAAAAGCCCAGCAAGCCAAACTCGATCTGGCGGGAGACAAAATTCGTGCCATAACGGACGCTGGCCGCCACGCTGGCGCTGCGCAGCACCACAAAGCCGGCGCAAAGCAGCAGCGCCAGAAAAAACAGCAGGGTATAATCAATATTTTTCAGCACGATCCGCGTTTTATTAGGCATAATCATTCCATCTCTTGAAAATAATACTCCAGCAGAAGCTTCGCCACTCTTCCCGCCGAGCCGGAGCCGCTGTGCCCATGCTCCATAACACAGGCGAAAGCGATCTGGGGATTTTCCGCCGGGGCGAAAGCGATAAACAACCCGTCGTAATCCCCCTCTTTGCTGTATCCCGCCCGGCCTGTCTGGGCCGTCCCGGTCTTGGCGCCGCCGCCGGTACCCGGCGGCAAGCCGGCGAAAGCGGCGTAGGCCGTGCCGCCCGGCCGGGCCACCATGGTCATAGCCTCCTTGGTCAGGTCAAGGATCCATTGCTCCACGTCGACCCGCCGGCCCTCGGGCGCGTGGGCCTCCTTCAGCGTCCCGTCCGGATAAAAGATCTCATCCACCACATAAGGGGTATAATAGGTGCCGCCGTTGGCGATAGTGGCCGCGTAGGCCGCCAGCTCCACGATGGTGTATTGGTTGTAGCCCTGGCCGATCCCCGTGTTGAAGGTGTCGGCGTCCCGCCAGGAGGTATAGGAGTTCAGCTGCTCCTGCCGGCCGGCCTCCAGGACGCTGATCCGATTGCGCAGCTCCCGCTCCAGCCGCTTTTTCTCCGCCTCGTCGGCCGCCCCGTCGATCAGGGGCTGATACTCGCCCTCCACCCCGGCGATCTGCCCGTCAAAATCCTCGTTGATCCTGATCTCCCGCCGGGCGTACTCCGTGACTTGCCAATCCACGCTGGGCAAAAGCCCGGCGCCCTCAAAAGGCAGATCCAGGCCTGTCTTGCTGTCCATCCCAAACTCGTGGCCGATCCGGCCGATATTCTCAATGCCGGCCCGTCGGGCGGCTTCCTGGAAATAGACGTTGCAGCTGCGGGCCATCGCCTGCAAATAATTCAGGGAACCGTGCACCCCGGTGCATTTGATGTAAGGCTTGTACCAATACGCCCCACCGCAGGTGATCCGATCCTGCGGCGTCAGGTTGCCGGAGGCTAGCGCCGCCATGCCGGTAATCGGCTTGAAGGTGGAGCCGGGCACGTAGCTGCCCTGGATAGCCCGATTGTACAAGGCCGCCGGCTCCTGATTGAAATACAGATCCGCCTGCTCCTGGCTCAGGGGGTTGCCGTTGAAATCCGCCGGGAACATCATGGGCCGGCTGACCATGCCCAGCACCCCGCCGGTATTGACATCCAACACCACGGCGGCCCCGGCCTGAGCCTTGGGATAAGTCGCCGCCACCGAGGCCAGGACCTCGTCAAAGGCGTCCTCCAAAGCCCGCTGCAATCCCAGATCCACCGTCAGCCGCAAAGTGTTGCCGGAAACAGAGGGCAAATAAGAAAGCTCCTGCAAGGGATGATTTTTGGCGTTGACCGTGACCTCCCGATAACCGTCGGTGCCACGCAGCTCAAACTCATAGGATTTCTCCACGCCGGTTTTGCCCGTCAAATCCCCCAACCCATAATCCTCAAAGCCCGGCTGATCTATTTCCTCCTTGATCGAGTGCACATAACCCAGCAAATGCCCCAGCATCCCGCCGTAGACGTAATCCCGCTGAGGGCTAGTCTCGACCATTACCCCCGGCAGTTCCCAGCGCCGTTCCTCCAGGCGGATCACGGTTTCAAAAGGGATATTCCGCTTGATCATAATAGGCTCGTACAGGCGGCTGGACTGGGCGTTGACGCTGTCTAGCACCGTAGCCGCCGTAATTTCCGGATCGGCCAGCAACTCCGCCAGCCGATCAGCCACCAGGCTGATATCCTGCCCCTTCAGGCCCAGATAATTCAAGGTCAGATTGTACACCGGCCGGTTGGTAACCAGCACCTCGCCCTGGCTGTCCAGGATTTCCCCCCGGGCGGCCGGCTCCCTGATCCAGCGGGTGGATTGGGTGGCCGCTTTGTCCAGAAATATTTCCTCCCGCATCACCTGAAGCCAAAATAGGCGGCTGACCAAAGCCGCGAATATCAAAGCGGTGGCGACGCCAAAAAGGATCAGCCGCCGGCCAGTCTGTTTCCGCTCCCTGCTTTCTTCCCACAAGGGCGACGCTCCTGTGCTCATCCATTATCCTCCCGCAAATGCAGCCGCCGATCGGCGAAATGAAAAAACGGCCCGTAGACAAAAGGCACCAGGCAAACATTAAATAAAAGCTCAAACACGCCCTGATAAAAAACGACGGTAAAATGCCAGCGGTACCCCGCCAGATGCCCGATGGCGAAGACGACGCCCAAGCTGAAAGCTGATCCGACAAAAACATTGATCACCGGCACCCACATGTTTTCCTTGTAGATGCTTTTCGCCAAAAAACCGGTCAAAAGGCCCACCGCCCCTTTCGCCAAAGCGTTCAGCCCGATAAAACGGCCAAAAAACAAATCCTCCGCCAGCCCGATGCAAAAACCGCCCGCGGCGCCGGGCAAAGGCCCCCGAAACATAGCGTTGAACACCACCAGCAGCAAAGGGAAATCCGGCGTCGCCCAAGCCAGGCCCAGCGTCCGGGGAAAGATGCTGCGCAAGATCAGGCCGGCCAGGCTCAGGCCGGCCAGGCTCAGATTATAGGTCAGCATCCCCGTCGCCCCCCTCCGGCGCCCCGCCGCCCGTCGGCGCCTCGCCGCCCTCCGACGCCCCGTCGCCCGTCGGCGCCTCGCCGCCCGACAGCTCAGCCCGGATGACCATCACTTCCTCCAAACGGCGAAAATCCACCGCCGGCCTGATCGTCGCCCGTTTGGTCAGCCCATTGGGATCCGCCTCCACCAGCTCAATGGTGCCCACCACCAGGCCTTTGGGGAAAATGCTGCCGTAACCGGAAGTGATCACCGTCTGGCCCGCCGCCATCTCCGCCTCATTGCTCACCCGCTGCAACTCCAGCAAATCGTCCCGGCCGCTGCCCGCCACCAGGCCCGGCGTAAAACGGGTCTCCGATACCTGCACGCCGATAGCGCTTTCCCGATCGATCAGCAGCAAAACCTCCGCCGTATGGGGCGTCACCGCCACGATCCGGCCCACCATCCCCGCCGGAGCGATCACAGCCATATCGCACGCCAGCCCGACCCGGCTGCCCTGATCCAAAATCACGGTCTGATTCCAATTGTCCGTATCCCGGCCAATTATCCTGGCGGCCACCAGATCAAACACCCGGTCATGATTGGTCTTAAACTGTAGCATCTCCCCCAGGCGGCGGTTCTCCTCCCGTATCTCCCTGGTTTGCTGCAACCAATATTCCGCCTCGTCCAGGGTTTTCCTGAGTTCGGCGTTTTCCTCCCGTAGCTCTTTATTATCCCTGAAATAGCCAAAAAAATCCGCCAGCCCGCCGCCCGCGATGCCGACGGCTCGCTGTATCGGCCAGGCGATCTCCCGCAGGGGCTTGCCAGCGCCTACCATATCGCTTTGTCCCCAGCCGGTGTTTTGCATGAGGTACAGCAACAGAAACACCACCGCTGTAGCCGTCACCGCCAGGAGCATTCCCTTGTGCCTCATCGTCCCTGTCCCTTTTGGGCCGCCAACTCGCCCTTCGCGTCCGGCTCAGCCGCCATGGCGTCATAAGGCCGCGATTGCCGCCGAATATCAGCCATGCGACCGGACTCCAGCATACTGTGAAACTTCCCATACCCCAAAATAATATGATCATACAGCTGAATCCCCAAAAGCTCGCCGGCCGCCGCCAGCCTTCGGGTTTCCTCCACGTCCCTGCGGCTGGGCCGCAGATCGCCGCTGGGATGGTTGTGCAACAGGATGATCCCGGCGGCGCTCCGCCTGATGGGCTGCTTAAAAACCTCCCTGGGATGCGCCGGCGCCGCGTTTAGCCCGCCCAGGGAAACGCTGTCGATGGCGATCACTTGATTGGCCGTATTGAGGTTGATCACCCGCACCCCTTCCCGATCCAAATAGCCGATCTCCCCCTGCACCAGATCCGCCGCGTCCTTAGGCCCGCTGATCACGGGCCGGGTGGCCGGCGAGGTATAAAAGAGGCGACGCATCAACTCCACGCAAGCTTTGATCCGACATGCCTTGGCGGCGCCGATGCCCTTGATGCCGCTGATCTCCAAAGCGTCCGCCTCCAGAATAAACTGGCCGCCCTCAGCCTGCAACAAGCGTTGAGCCAGGGCCAGCGCCGATTCCTCCCTACTGCCGGAGCCGATCAGGATAGCCAATAATTCCTGATCGGTCAGCCGCGCGGCGCCAAAGGCCAAAAGGCGTTCCCTGGGGCGCTGATGCGGCGGCATATCCTTCAAGCCCATGTCATCCCATCCTTTATGAAATGGTAATTTTTCTATATTATAGCATATTATCCCTTTCCTGTCCAGCGGCAAATTGGGGTGAAACGCGAAAAAACGTCCAAAACGTCCAAAACATCGAAAAAAAAACGCCGCGCCTCCCCAGCGTCGCCTGCCTCCCCAGCCGCGCCTCCCCAGCGTCGCCTCAGCCCATCTCAGCCCATATAAAAGCTCAACATTTCCATATTGACCGCCAGATCCACGCTGCGATACTTGATCTCCGGCGGCACCGTCAGGGGGCGGGGCGCGAAATTCAAAATCGCCCGCACACCCGCCCGGCCCAGAAGATCGGCGATTTCCTGGGCGGCGGCGGCGGACACAGCCACCACCCCGATCTGGATTTGGTCGGTCTTAATAAACTCGTTCAACTTGTACATCGGGGAAACCGTCAAAGCGCCGACCCGCGTCCCCACCTTGCTCATATCCTGATCAAAAATCCCCTTGATCTGAAAGCCCCGCCGCTCAAAGCCATTATACAGCGTCAGGGCCGTCCCCAACCGGCCGGCCCCCACGATCACCACCGAGCGGTTTTTCTCCAGGCCCAAAATTTTTTTCAAACTCCGGTTGAGCAACCGGACATCATATCCTACGCCCCTGGTGCCAAACTCGCCGAAATAAGCCAAATCCTTGCGTACCTGGGCGGACGAGCCGTCCATCCCCTCGGCGATCTCCTGGGAGGACACCTTGACCGCCCCTTCGTCCTCCAACCGCTGCAAAAGCCTGGAATACACGGAAAGCCGCATCACCGTAGCCTCCGGAATTCGCTCCGTCTTCAACCGTATCACCCCCCCGCGTATACCGGTACCACTCACATCTCAGCGCGGCGACAACTCGCGCGAGTCCTTACCGGCGCGGCAAATTTGATTTTACTGATTATACCACGGGAAACCGCCTTTTCACAACTGGCAATAAACTAGTATTCAGCTATTCCCAAAAAGGTCAAACTGCCTTATAATGAATAATAACAACTAATGACTAACAACGACCGCAACTGCTGCCACAACCGTAACGACTCGCGACGAGGTATAAATTATGCTCTTTAATCGGCAAAGCGACACAAAAAAGCAGGCTCACTTCGCCGGTGTCCTGGAGGCTGTGGACGCCGACGTGATTGTAGTGGGCAAAAAGGACGGCAACCTCCTTTTTATGAACGCCGCCGCCCGGGATCGGCTGCCGCCGGACTCCATCGCCAAAGCCTGCAAAACCGGTTACCGGCTGGCCTTCCCCAATTTGTGCGACTACTGCCCCAATCACGCCACCGGCGACGCCCAGGAGACGGAAAAGTTCAATATTGAGGATATAAACGGGCGAACCTTCTCTGTTTCCCGCTCCGAGACCGAGTGGTTGGATCATAAATCGGCCATCGTTTTTTGCCTGCGGGATGTCCACGAGGAGCAAACCGCCAGGCAAAACCTGTATGCCCTGGCCTATCTGGATCATCTGACCGGCGTTCCCAATCGGCAAAAATTCAAAAAAGACTTCGACGAGGCCGCGGCGAAAATCGCCGCCGGCCGGCTGACCGGCGCTATAGCGCTGTTTGACCTGGACAACTTCAAAACCATCAACGACACCTACGGCCACAATACCGGCGACGTGATGCTGCAACGGCTGACAGAGCACCTGAGCGGCGACCCCGCTTTCAAAAACCACCTTTACCGTTTGGGAGGCGACGAGTTCGCGTTGTTTTACACCGACGCCGACGACCGGTTCGCCAGCGTGCCCGAGCAGGAAAAATATTACGACACCCTATTGCGGGGCGCGCTCCGCTCCTATACTATGCCCAATATTGACGCCGCCTGCACTGTCAGCATGGGCGTCTCGTTCTTTCCCGGGCACGGCGACAATTCCTCGGAATTGCTGCGCAAGGCGGACATCGCCCTATACAAGGCGAAAGCCGCCGGCCGGAATCAGATGATATTTTTTGAGGAACAGTATGACGCCGCGAAAAAATTCCGGGATCTCTACATCAATACCCAGCCCATACTCACCGAGGGCGGCAAAACCTACGGCTACAGCCTGCACAGCAACGAGCGGCCCGACCAGCCGGACGACATCAACCTCAACGATTGGGATCACACCATGCGCGCTCTGGGCCTGGACACCCTCAGCCTGGAGGACATGCAAAGCGATACCCGTTACTTCATCCCCTACACCCAGCAGCTGCTTCACCAATCCGTGCTGAAAAATCTGCCCAAAGAAAAATTCATTATCCAAATCCAGCTTCCCGACACCTACGACGGCGCCGGTCTCGCCCAGTACCAGGAACTGCATTCCGGCGGCTATTCCCTGGCCCTCAGCGGCTTGGGCGAGAAAAACACCTTGCCCGATCTTCTCCGGTTGGCCAATTATTGCGCGTTCGCGCGGTCGGTCAAGGGGACAGCCTTTCAATTCAGCCTCATCGCGGAAAATCCCGGCAAGAAATTTATCGCCGTCGATGTGGACACCGACACCGATTTCGCCCTGGCCAAGCGGCAGGGCTTTTCCCTGTATCAGGGTTACTTTTTCAAACAGCCGCCTGTCGTGACCAAAACCAAGGAAATCGATCCCCTGCGGGTCAATTATTTTCGGCTGCTCAAGCTGACCAGCACCGATAATTACGTCGATTTTAAGGAGATCAGCGAGGTAATCGCCTCCGACGTGGCCCTGTCTTACAAATTGCTGCGCCTGCTGAATTCCGCCGCCATGGGCCTGAGCAACCCTATTTCCTCCATTCCTATGGCGGTCACTTATCTCGGCGAAACCAACCTGAAAAAATGGATCGCGATGCTGGCGCTGCGGGGCGTCGCCGCCAACAAACCACTGGAGCTGGTGCGCGTCTCCCTGATCCGCGCCCGTTTTGGCGAGCTTTTAGCGTCGCATTTTCGCCCCCAACGCAACAGCAGCCAACTATTCCTTTTAGGTATGCTCTCCCTTTTGCATATCGCGCTGGAAAAAAGCCAGGAGGATCTGTTTCAGGAAATCCATGTGGCCGCCGACATCCGGGAGTCCCTGCTGTCCAAAACCGGACCCTACTCGGATTTACTCAGCCTTTATCACAATTACGAGTACGCCAATTGGGAGGAAGTATCCCGCTTCGCCGCCGCCCACCGGCTGCCCGGCCAATTGATCAGCGACTCGTACATAGCCGCGGTCAAGTGGTACAACGACCTGACCAAAGAATAAACCTCAAAAAACAATAAACCCGCCTCCAAACCAAAATTGGAAGCGGGTCTATATACTCTGGCTGGGACGGAAGGATTTGAACCTTCGAATGCGGGAGTCAAAGTCCCGTGCCTTACCACTTGGCGACGCCCCAAAAATCGGGAACACGGCTCCCTGATCTATTGTCTGCCCACCAGCGCTCCGCCACACCTAAAACTTTACGGTGTCCCGGGACGCGGGTAGGCCTTAACTCGTTTTGGGGTGAATGAGGGGACTTGAACCCCCGAAATGCCGGAGCCACAATCCGGTGCGTTAACCACTTCGCCACATCCACCATGGGTTTTTCCTTGCTATTTTAGCACAACCTGCCGGCCCCGCGCAAGGGCCGCTCGGAAATTTACATTCCCCCAGACAGGGTCAGGCTGCGTTCCGCTATCTCTTTCCTCAACCGCCGCTTAAAAGCCAGAAAATCCGCGGCGCCCTGGTCGCCCTTGCCCCGCTCCCGCAGAGCCACCGTCCCCCGCTCCTGCTCCTGATCGCCCACCACCAGCATATAAGGTACCCGTTCCAGCCGCGCCTCCCGGATCTTGTAGCCGATCTTCTCGTTGCGCTCGTCCACCTCCACCCGGATACCCGCCTCCCGCAAATCCGCCGCCAGATAAACAGCGTATTTGTGTTGCCGTTCGGTAATGGGCAGAACCTTCACCTGCACAGGCGCCAGCCAGGTGGGAAAAGCGCCGCCGAAATGCTCCGTCAGGATAGCGATAAACCGCTCCATGCTACCAAAAGCCGTCCGATGAATCATCACCGGCCGGTGCTTCTGCCCATCCTCGCCGGTATAATTCAGGTCAAAGCGCTCCGGCATCTGAAAATCCAGCTGCACGGTGCCGCATTGCCAGGTGCGACCCAGGGAGTCCAGCAAATGAAAATCGATCTTGGGGCCATAAAAAGCGCCGT
>JAISDE010000192.1 GCA_031265035.1 Peptococcaceae bacterium
AATTATATCCTGTGAATTATATCCTGTGAATTATATATTATCAGGGCTGAGTCCCGCCGGCGGCGGGCTGACCCGCCCAGGCGCGAAAGCTGAGCATAATCCGGGCCGCCTGGGCGCGGGTGGCCACGCCCTTGGGATCAATCCGGCCGCCGCCCGCGTCGTTGATCAGGCGGGCGCCGTTGGCCCAGGCCATAACCTTCCTGGCGCCGGGGGATATCGCGGCGCTGTCGGCGTAGACCGACAAATCGCCTCGGGCCGTTATGTCCGCCCCGCTGTAAGCGGCGTAGCGATAAAACAAGGCGGCGATTTCCTCCCTGGTCACGCCCCGCTCCGGCCTGAAGGTATTGTCCTCATAGCCCGCCGCGATACCTGCTGCCGCCGCCCAGGCGATGACGGGAGCGAAAGCGGTGTCGGCCGGCACATCGGCGAAAGAGGCGCGGGCCGCCGCCTCGCCTACCGCCGGCCCGCCGGCGAGGCGATAAAAAGCCGTCATCAGCGCCCCCCTGGTCATCGGCTCGCCGCCGGCAAATTTATCGCCGTCCCGGAGGTCAAACAAGCCCTCGCCCATCACATAGGCCGCGGCGTCATAATACCAATTGGCGGGGGTAACGTCCGCGCAGAAAAGAGCGGCCGCGCCCTCTCCCGCCGCCAGCTCCACCGTCAAGTCCACGGTGCCCGGCTGGTAGCTATTGTTCACGAAAGAAAACTTATAGGCGCCCGCCGCCCGGATAACCCGGGACTCCGAGGCGAAATACGCCTCTTTCAGGCTCAGTTGGCCCGGCGTCCCCCGCTCCAGCCAGTTGGCGGCGATCATCGCGCTCTCGCCCCCCGGCGGGGTGACATAGAGCAAAAGCCCGTTTTGGAAATCCCCGTCGGAGAAACTAAAGGTCAGAGCCTGCCCGACGGTGGGCTTCTCCCCCGTCAAAATCGGGGGCGCCGGCTTTTTGACGGTCAGCGACGCGGTTTTGTCGGCGTAGCCGGCGGCGTGAAACACGAAGCTGTAAGAGCCGGTCCCGGCGAAAAGAGAGGCGTCAAAGGTAATGCTCTTGCCGGCGTCATTCCGGGAATATTTATCCGGGGCCAGGCGGACATAGCCCTTATCGGCGGGGGCTTTCAGCGTGATAAAGGTCAGGGCCTTGGCCCAGTCCGCCCAATCGGCGGCGTCCCCCTGAGACTGAAACACCAGCGGCTCGCCGGCCATAGCGCTGTAAACCGTTTGGAAGGTCGGGGCCAGGCCGGGATATTTGGCGGTGATCACCCCGGCGTCGTCCCAGCCCTCCCTGACCGCCGTCATGTAAAAGGTCACCGGGTCGGCGGCCGTGTCCCTCCCGGCGATACTCACCGTTACCGGCCCTGTGTATGGGATTTGCGGCGCGCCGTCAAAGGAGTAATAAATCCTCGCCCCCGGCGTCGGGCAGGAAAGGCTGATAGTCAAGGCGTCGCCCTGGCCGCCCGAGCCAGCTCCCGCGACGGCCACCGCGGCGACTGGCTCGGCCACCGTGCCCAGGGAAGGCAGGTCAGGCGGGGCGGCCATGTCCAGCTTGAGATTGTAAATCCACTTAAAGTTGTCAAAAGCCGTGCGGTGCGCCGCCATAAGGTCGGCCTCCGTCATGGGCAGGGACAGCCGCAGCGACCAGGTATCCGCCAACACCCGCCGCAAGCTGCCCGCCGCCACGCCACCGTTTTGGGCGATGTAGCTGGCGATGCCGATCTCCGTGGAGGCGTTGAGCGCGTCCGCCGTCGTGCGCCCGGAAAAGGACTCCGTCGCCAGAATGGGCAAAGTGACGACACCACCGGCGAACACAGCCCGCTTATCGTCATAATAGGGGTCGCCGGCCCGGTATTTCCCGTTGTAATCGTCCAGGGTCAGGCCAAATTTGGAATTGTCCTCCCCCCCGATCTCCCAGCCGGTATGCCAGGCATTGAACAGGCCCTCAAAATAATAGCGCTTGACACCGTAAAGCTGATCATAAGTCCAGGATCGGTTGTAGTTGCCGTAGCTGTCCGTCGCCATGAGGCGGATGGTGTCCCCGCCGGCGAAACCCAAGGCGGACGCGCCCCGGACAACCGTACGGGACTTCGCGTAATCCACCAGCTCCGGCACGGTCACGCCCCTGGCCTCAACATATTGCGTGGTAGGGTAATTGTCCGTGGAGGAAATGTAATAATTGCTCCCGTCCCCCTGGCCGTGGGCGATTTTCTTCAGGTCGCCCAAAGGGATAATATCCAGCAGTACGGCCTTGCCCTCCCTGTTGGTGGCGTAAAAAAAGATGTTCTCCCCTTTGGCCGATTCCAGTGTCTTGGCGGCCAGGCCACCTACCCAGGTCAGCGACAGGATCAGGGCTAGAGCCACAGCCAGGGCCAGGAACGCCGCCCTGCCCCTGCCCCTGACCCTGGGCGGCGCCGGCGCCGGCCCCCCGGCCGGAAGCCGCGCCTGAGCCAGCCCAGTCGCCGCGGCCGGAAACTGGATCCGCGCCTGGGCCGGAGCTTGGCCCAGCGCCGGCGACTGAGTCAGGGAGAGGCTTTTCTTTGGTGTTTTCATAGTCGTTCGCGTCGGCGTTTTCATCGGCAACACTCCAAACCTCAGTATGTAAGCTCGATATATGACCTCAATACTCAAACTCAATTCGTTCCACGGCATAAATCCACTGGCTGCTCTCCGCTCCCGGAATCACCAGGCGCATGGGCCGCTGGGATCCCGGCAGAGGATCCTCCCCATTGGCTAGGCTGAGAACAATATCTCTCTCTGTAAGCGTTTTTTGACGCAATGTAATTCGGTAGGCGTCAGAAGCTATAAAACGAACCAGCGTGAAATCCGCCGGGGTTTTGCCATATTCCGCCAAAAAGGTCGTCAGGGTCGGGCCAATACCCGCCACCTTTCCCCCTTTGTCCGTCTGCCCGGCGGCGGAGCGGCTGACGCACTCAAGAGCCGCCAGATCCCCGGGCGTGACGGTGAATTCCTCCGCCAACAAACCCACTATCGTGATCGGGCTGTCGCTGTACTCGGCGATCGCGTCCGCCAGGCCAGACTGGCCGCAAGCCGCCAACACCAACGCCAATACCGCTGTCAGAATCAGCGCCAGAATCAACGTCGCCGGCGCCCTGACTCTGGTCGCTGGCAACGGCGCCAGCGCCCCGACCCTGGTCGCCACTCTCTCCGCCCTCCGAATCGCCGCCAGAGCCGGCCCGCCACCCGGGCCGGCCCGGGTGAAAAACGCCGCGCCCCCGCGCCCTCCCGCGCCCTTAGCCATCAAAATCAGTCATTTCAGGCCCACCTTCCCCACTCCGCCATTTTACTCAGCATACCACATCCGACGACTTTTCCTCAAATCTTCCTCTGTTCTCGCCCGAAACAAAGACAGCATTAACTCTAACTCAGTCATATCAACACAATCTCTACACTGAGTAGATTAGCACATTCCCGCCTGAATTTCAACCCTGGGAATGTTTTGATGGGAATATTTTGAATATTCGAAGAAACACAAATAATAAACGGCGGAACGGCCCCGGCTTCCCGCTCCCCGGGAAGCCGGCGGGCCGCCCGCCGCGACGTGCCTCGCGCCTCACACCTCACATCTCGCGCCATCCGGCGCCTCACATCTCGCGCCATCCGGCGCCTCGCGCCTCACATCTCACATCTCGCGCCATCCGGCGCCTCACCACACCTCGCGCCTGCCGGCGCTGGGCCGCGCCGCTTATCTTATCAGCAAGCCGCCCAGCACCGTGGCGATAAAGCCCGCGGTCAAAACGCGGAAAACGATCCCGATCAAAGCCGGCTTCAAAGCGTCCATAGGCTTCATCTCGCAGGCGTTGGACCAAATCAGGGGGATCTGCCCCACGATCACGGACAGGGGGAACCCGGAAGCGCCCATGACAAAAGAGCCGACGACCCAGCGAGGATCAATAGTGGCGGCGGTCTCCGTCAGGTTGGTCATGGCCAGCGTCGGCGAGGCCATAATGCTCAACAGCCCGGTAGCGGGATCGATATTGAGAACCTCCAGCATCGTGGTCAAAAAGCTGTTGACATATTGCCAAAGGCCGATGAAATCCAGCAGGCCGATAAAGCCGAAAACCACGGCGAAAGCGGGCAATACCAAGAGCAGCAAGGTATTCATCCCTTCCTGGCCGGCGGCGAAAACGCTATTTAAGAACGGCGTCTCCGGCGTAAAAATAGGCAATTCCTCCAACTCCACGGACTTACAATTACGATAGAGCGTATATCGCCCGAGCAAAGGGCAAATGAGCAGCGGCAAGAAAATCGCGATAATAACCACGGCGAACACCCGCGCGCCGGCCAGACCCAAGCAGCCCAAACCGATCATGAAGGTGGAGAAGGATTGCTCCGATTGCACCATAGTGAAAATAGCCAGCTTCTTCTCATCCTCCGTAGCGCCTGATCTGACGAGAATCGGCCCGGAAATCCGACCGGCAGCGTTGATGTCGCCTAAAATATTATAAATAGCGGGAATTAAAACGGCGGCGTTGAAATTGAGCAGCTTGCCGATAGGCAGAAAAATACGCATCAGGGCATCGGTAAAACCGAGCCGTTCCAGGATACGGCCCATGATGACGCTGATGACGATGGAAACGGACATTGTGCTGAGAATACCGGTATTGATCACCACTGGATGAGCGCGGTTGACCATGGCGGAAAAGCCGCCATTCAACGCGTTGGGCCAGGCGAACAGGGCGATCATGGCCAGGGCGAAAAGGCAAAGGCCCACAATCGTCATCTTAGGCATTTGTTTTGTCTGCATTCTCTCCGCTTTTTGCTCTCCCGTTTTCTTTTCTTCCGACATAAATCACAAGCCCCTTTCTGTTAAGTAATTTTTTTAATACGCGGATTTGCCAAGCAAATGCCCGTCCCGCATTTGATCGCCATAAGCCTGTATCTCGGCGGCGCCGAAATCCTCCAGAGGCACGCTGGTCATACGTTCCCGGAAAATCACGACCTCCGCCTCCGGCAGATGATGCTTGATCGCCTTCGCCAAGGGAATCCCGTTCTCAAAGATTTCCATGGCGTGGGAATTGCCGCAGACAAAACTCAGGCCCAGTTCCTTGGCTTTGCTGATCAGCTCGTGACCGGGATAAACCCGGCTGATAGTCGCCAAAAGGGTATCCGCGTCAGGGTTGCTCCGGATCAATTCCTCCAAATGCCGAACGGTAAAACCGGTGTGGGGGAACATATGTATCACCTTTTTTACCGGCCTGTCCCGCTCCCCCGCCAAAATGGCGCAGCGGGCCGCCACGCTGGTCTCCTCAATCGCCTGGCTGCCCCGGATACGCCGTTCCGCCGCCAGCATCTCCTCCTCCTCCCGGACATTCATCAGCCGATCCAGCCTCGCCATCAAATCCCCCACCGTTTTGATCTCCGGCAGCGCGTCGCCCACATAGACGATATTGCCGGGAATCCCGTCATAGCAAACCGTGGCGAAAAAAGGCTTGTGGCCGTGGAGCCAGGCGATGCCGGGGTGCAGGCCATGAAACGCCTCATGCAGCTCAAAAGCCGCCAGCTGGTAGATCCCCAGGTAATAACGGATCAGCACGCCGCCGGAATTGGCCGCGTCGGCGATAGGGTGATGGGCCACCAGCGCGTTGACCCCGGTGGCGGCGGCCAGCTCAATGGCGCTTTCCGTCATTGTCATCAGCACCGCGATCTTGCGCACCGGCATTTCCGGATCGCCCCACACCAGGCCCGGCAGCTCCGTCACCGCCTTGCCGGGGATATGGGAAGTCTTTGTGACCACGAAGGGGTTTTGGCCCCCGGCATAATCCCCCGGCGTCTTCACGCAACGGCCGCCGGTCAAATCATCCAGGGCTTGCAGCACATCCTTGACATAATAAGTCATACCTAACCATCTCCTTCCTCTCTTTGTGTCAGACATCCTGGGGCAGACATCCTGGGGCAGATCACCCTATTACGCCATTGCCCGCCAACGCGCCAAACAAAGCGAGCAAAGCGTAAATCACGCCGCCGGCCGCGCAAATCAGCCTGCCCCATTTTTTGCTTTTGGTCGGCCGCCGGCGGTAAAGCTGGTGGCATCGCCAGGCGCCTGAGAACAGCAGCGCCGCGATAACCGCCGGCAATACGCCGGGTATAGCGATATTGGGCATAAGCCTCACCTCCTTTCATGCCTTTTTGGCAAATAAAAAAACCGCAAAATATTCTTCCGGACAAATACAGAGAAATACTTGTCCTCAGAATAATCTTGCGGTTGAAATCAGCACTCTTTACCTGACTCTGGACGGATCATTAAACCGACATCATGGGCGCCCACCCGGGCCGACAGCGGCGTCAAACCAACGCCGGCGACTGTATGAGGCCCACAGGATGAAAGTTTCGTGATCAATCACGGAGAGGTCGTCATTCACCCGGCCGATGAAATTTTAACAACATACCTTATACTTTCTTTACACCCCTATACCTCTCTATAGTTCGACGGTAACCTCAATTTTCCTTCACGCCCTCCGGCAAATTGTAAAAATGTTTTTGCAAAAGGCTCCTGCCCCGATCAACCGAGCTGGGCGGTGGCGCCTTTGACGCCTCCCTGCTCTCCCGCAGGGTCAGGCCGGGCAGCAATTCCTCGATTGGGCGCTCCAAAATGGTTACGCTGACCGAAATTTCCAGCTTGGGATCATAATCCTTCAAATGCGACAGCACTTTCACGCCCAGGCGCTCATCCATGGCGGCGATGAAACGATCCTTGAACTCCATGATCAAAGCGATATCCATCAATTTGGTAGTCGTGCGGTCGATGGCGTCCACCATGGACAGAACCTTTACCCGGTTATTGTTGGCGATGATCAGGATTTTATCCTGGAACACATCCACCTTTTGCTTGCGCAGGCCTTGCCCAAACACCTCAAAGTTGACTGAGTTATTTACCTTGATAATCTCCTGCTTAAATTCCCCCATCTGCATGAATACGCACCGCCTTTATCCACGCGTGATTTTTCCGGCTCCCGCCGCCAAATTTATTATCTCACAAGCCCTTTTCCTTCGCCGGCGGCTCGATCCGGATCCGCAAATCCGCCAACTGCCGGGGACTCACGGCCGACGGCGCCTGACTCATCAAATCCATGGCGCTTTGGGTCTTGGGGAAAGCGATCACGTCCCGGATGTTATCCCGGCCCAGCATCAGCATCAGCATCCGATCAAGCCCGATAGCCAACCCACCGTGGGGCGGCACCCCATACTCAAAGGCGTCCAGCAAAAAGCCAAATTTGCCCCGGACTTCCTCCGACGGCAAGCCCAGCGCCTGAAACATTTGCTCTTGTATCTGCCGCTGATGAATCCGGATGCTGCCGCCGCCCAATTCCACGCCGTTCAGCACCACATCATAGGCCTGTGCCCGTACCTTGGCCGGCTCGGTGAGCAGCAGCGGCAAATCCTCCTCCTTGGGCATAGTAAAAGGATGATGGGCCGCCATATAACGCTTTTCCTCGGCGGAATACTCAAACTGGGGGAATTCCTCCACCCAAAGGAAATCCAGCCGGGCCGGATCTATCAGGCCCAGCATCTCCGCCAACCGCAGGCGCAAATGCCCCAAAGCGGCGGCCACGACAGCAAAGCTGTCCGCCACAAAAAACAAGATATCCCCCGGCCGGCCGGCCAGGCGCTCCACCAGGGCCTCCATGCGCTCCGGGGTCAGGAATTTGCCGATCGGGGATTTATAGCCCCCATCCTCAAGGATCGTGATATAAGCCAAGCCCTTGGCGCCATAAACCGCCGCCAGCTTGGTCAGCTCGTCGATCTCCCGCCGGGAGAAACCGGCGCAGCCCTTAGCGTTGATCCCCTTGACCCGGCCCCCCCGCTCCAGCGCCATTGTAAACGCCTTAAAATCGCTGCCCCGGATGATGTCCGCCACATCCGCGATCTCCAGGTCAAAACGGGTATCCGGCTTGTCCGAGCCGTAACGCTCCATCGCCTCCAGCCAGGTCAAACGGGGAAAAGGCAAGGGCAAAGTGACGCCCAGCGTATCCTGAAACACCCTGGCGATCATCCCCTCCGTCACCGTTATCACGTCATCCTGCTCCACAAAAGACATCTCCAGATCCAACTGGGTAAACTCCGGCTGCCGATCCGCCCGCAAATCCTCATCCCGGAAGCAGCGGGCGATCTGGAAATAACGGTCAACACCGGCCACCATCAGGATTTGCTTGTAAACTTGCGGCGACTGGGGCAAAGCGTAAAACTCCCCCGGCCGCAGGCGGCTGGGCACCAAAAAGTCCCTGGCGCCCTCCGGCGAGCTATTCATCAGGATCGGGGTCTCAATCTCCAAAAAGCCCCTCTCCGTAAAATAATCCCGAACGCTCTTGTTCAGGCGGCTGCGCAGCTCCAGCCCCCGGTACATCTCCGGCCGCCGCAAATCCAGATAGCGGTGCCGCAGCCGGACGCTCTCGTCCACATTGATCTGATCCTCAATATAAAAGGGCGGCGTATGGGCGGCGCTGAGGATCCGCAGCTCGCTGGCCAGCACCTCAACCGCCCCTGTCCGCAGGTTGGGATTGGCGGCGCCCTCCGGGCGGGGCCGCGCCTTGCCCCTGACCGCCAGGACATACTCGTTGCGGATCGTCTCGGCCAGGGCGAAAAACTCCGGCCCAATGGCGGTCGGATCAAACACCACCTGCACCAGCCCTTCCCGATCCCGCAAATCCACAAAAATCACGCCGCCATGATCCCGGCGGCGGTGGGTCCAGCCCGTCAGCCAAAGCTCTTTCCCCACATCGCCGACCGTCACCTGACCGCAATAGCAACCGCGCTTAAAGCCCCTGATTGAATCGTTCATGCCCGCTTCCTCTTTTCCCTATTTCCCCCGCGTATTACCGCGTGTTGGCGTTATTTTATCCAATCAACGGCGGCTTGTCAACTTTAAGCATTCTCATCCCAAATCGCCTCGCGCATGGCCTTTAGCGTCTCTTTCGAGGAAAACCGCCGCTTTGTCGCTCTTGCCTCCCGCTCCGCCTCTTGCAGCTTAAAATATACCTCATTGTCAAATCGCGGATTCTCATAGGCTTCCACGCTCAACACAACCATATCGCCAAATAGCACCTCCTCTCGTAATATTTTAGCATAATTACGCTAAAATATCGAAGGAAAAAAGGTGCCACTAAGTGACACCTTTACCCACTTCCGTACTTTCCCGATTATCAGACGTTCTGCCTGGCCACCGCTTCAGCCGCGACCTGTTCCAGGAGCCAGGCGCTGTATTCCCCCTCGCAAATGAACTGGGCCGTGCCTCGCAGGGTCACATCGTAGTCAGGGCTAAGGCCGATCTCCAGGACGCCGCCCTCCGCCCGCACCGTTACCTGATCATCCAAAAGCCCCAGCAGGTGGCCCGCCACGGCGCAAGAGCAGCAGCCCGTGCCGCAGGCCAAGGTGTGCCCGGCGCCCCGCTCAAAGGTCTTCACCTTGATCTCCCGCCGATTCAGCACCTCCATAAAATTCACGTTGATCCTCTCCGGGAAAGCCGGATGGGCCTCAATTTGGCTGCCCAGCCCCGGCAAATCCACCTGGGCCAGATCCTCCGTCACGATCACGCTGTGGGGCACGCCCAGGCGCAACGCCGTCAGCAGCACCAGCCGCTCCCCCAACCGCAAGGGCGCCAATTTTACCGGGTCGCCCTCCAGGGTCGTGGGGATCAGCCCGCTCGCGAATAT
The DNA here is from genome assembly GCA_031265035.1 of Peptococcaceae bacterium. Classification (GTDB taxonomy): domain Bacteria; phylum Bacillota; class Peptococcia; order DRI-13; family UBA5745; genus JAISDE01. The sequence continues at coordinate 9,661 of JAISDE010000192.1, forward strand.
CGGCCGGCCCATAGCCACGGACACCTTGTCCACCAGACCGGCGCCATCAATGGTCAGCTGGATTTCCTTCAGCCCCGCCTCTGTCTCCACCGCGAGCGTCGGTTTGGGCACCAGCCCCTTCTCGTAGACAAATTTGGCGAAGCAGCGGATGCCGTTGCCGCACATTTCCCCCTTGCTGCCGTCGGAATTGTAATAAACCATCTTCACATCGGCCGCCGCGCTGGGCAGGGCCACCATGATCCCGTCGCCGCCAACGCCAAAATGCCGGTCGCAAACCGCCCGGGCCAGGGCCGGGTAATCCGGCAGCTGGTCATGAATACCGTCAAACAGGGAAAAATCGTTACCGGCGCCGTGCATTTTGGCAAATCTCATCTCGCTCGCCCCTTTAACTCGTCTCGTTTCGCGTCGTTTCGCGTCGCTAGCGGCTGTAATTCCGGATTCACTGCTGTTACTTATGGCTCGCGGCTGTGATCCCAAGTTTACAGGCGTCTTCCCGCTTTTGGCGTTATTTTATCCAATCGGCGGCGGCTTGTCAACTTTTCCGTATTCATTTTACCGGGCCTGTTCATGAAAAAAATGTAAGGTAAAAAAATGTAACGGTGAAAAAACAAAGCGGAATATTGCGGAATACTGCGTGTTTATCGCGAAAATTAGTGGCAACAATTAATGACAATTATTACCGCGCCGTAAATACTCGGAATCTATGATTGTACCGTAATGCTGAACCCGTAGTCATTTGCTTCCGCGATGTCCGGTATGTCAAACAAAACCGAAACTGGCGAGGCGGTATTAAGTAACTGGTTGTATCGCGGGTTTGGTATATATTCGTTTAGTCGGTCGTGCAATATTCTTTTAAGGTTTTTATCAAACTGCGCCCCAAAATTAAACGCGAGTATGAAAGCGATGGGCTTATCAATCGGATTGCCAGATGCCAGCCAAACGAACAGCGCGCGCTCAAGCTTTTTTATCATACCTTTCGCGTAGTTTGGCGCGTTTGACAAATCGGCGTATGAGTCGGCTTGCGCCTTATCAATGGCGGCTTGCTTAGTGGGGTCATCAGATTTATTGACAAAGTTCTTAGCCTCTATGAAGCACAGTGTATCCGCGCTTTCGGCAATAATGTCAACGATACTTGACCCATTGTATTTAAACCTGGCGGAGTCCTTTTCCCCTTGTTTATCTACCTCAAAAGCGGATAAGAAGTCATTGAATGAAAATATCATTCCGCCATCTGTCTCAACTATTATTATCATTTAAGTTTTACCCCCGCCTTTTCCGTCGAAAACTCAACAACGCGCTTGAAAAGCCTGTCATCGGCCTCATCAATCAGATTATTCTCCAACGAGATATAGTCGTCAGTTACGTCGGCGACAACCCTATCATCCTCTTTACGCAGATTGAGGTAGCGGAGCGTGTTATCAGATTTCTTACTTAACTCAAACCACCGGGCAATGTCGTAGCTATGCGTAGCTATAAACACCTGAACGCCTTTTTGTGACAACTCAAGCAGAATGTCTACCAGCACAGGCACAAGCTCCGGGTTAAGGCTATTTTCCGGCTCATCCCAGAACAGGACAGAATTTTTGCTTAACTCAAGCAGCTTGTATTTGATGAGAAGCCATAATAACCCAAACTTGCGAACGCCCGAAGCCTCATACATAGCTGAAACGCCATTGGCGAATACGAATGACTGTAAGTCTTGACTGAATGTCACACCAGAAAAAACAATGCCTTTATCTTCAAGGCGCTTGCCAATGTTATCGCAGACTTCAGCGGCCTTCTTTTCCGTAAAAAACGCCTGCGCGGTTGTCGCGAGATTAAATAACTGAATGAACAACGACTTCGACGTGGAGGCAGGACAATTCAGGTGAATCATATCCTCAATTCGTCGCGCGAGGTTGCCGGTCGCGTTCTGCTCTTGGGCGAGAACCCTCTCGTGG
>JAISDE010000004.1 GCA_031265035.1 Peptococcaceae bacterium
CCAAATCAAAAGGAAAACCGTAAGTATCGTAAAGCCGGAACAAATCCTGGCCCCCCAGCGTCAACTCCCCTTTTTCCATGTCTCGGGCCACTATATCCTGGGCCAGCCGCAGCCCGGCGTCCAAGGTCTCATGAAAGCGTTCTTCCTCCCGCCGGATCACCGCCGTCACCATATCCTCGGCGGCGAGCAACTCCGGATACGCCTCCCCCATCTGTTGGATCACCACCGGCACCAGCTGGTACATAAAAAGCCCGTCAATCCCCAATACCTTGCCAAAACGGATTGCCCGCCGCAGGATCCGGCGCAGCACATAACCCCGATCCACATTGCTGGGCAGCACGCCGTCGCTGATCAGGAAAACGCAGGAGCGGATATGATCGGCGATCACCCGAAAGGGGAAGCCCCGCTGATCGGAAGAATAAGGCCAGCCGCACAGCTCCTCCACCCCATTTATAATCTCCCGCATAATATCCGTGTCATAATTGGACTCCGCGTTTTGAACCACAGCGGTAATCCGCTCCAGGCCCATGCCCGTGTCGATACTGGGCCGGGGCAGGGGCGTCATCTTGCCGTCGGCGTCCCGGTTATATTGCATAAATACCAGGTTCCAGATCTCCAAAAACCGATCGCAATCACATTTGCCGATGCCGCAATCAGGCCCGCAGCTATATCTCTCGCCCCGGTCGATATGGATCTCGCTGCAAGGCCCGCAAGGCCCAGTATCCCCCATGGCCCAAAAATTATCCTTCTCCCCCAGGCGGATGATTCGCTCAGGCGGTACCGGCGTAAGGCGCCGCCACAACTCCGCCGCCTCGTCGTCGTCCTTATAGATGGTAATATACAGCTTTTCCACCGGCAGGCCCATCTCCAGCGTGAGAAATTCCCAGGCGAAACGGATGGCGTCCTCCTTGAAATAATCCCCGAAAGAAAAATTGCCCAGCATCTCAAAAAACGTATGATGACGGGCGGTTCGGCCCACCGTGTCCAAATCGTTGTGCTTGCCCCCGGCCCGGACGCACTTTTGCGCCGTGGTAGCCCGGCTGTAAGGGCGCTGCTCCAACCCCAGAAACACATCCTTGAACTGGTTCATGCCAGCGTTGCTAAACAGCAACGTAGGATCCTGAAAGGGCACCAAAGAGGAACTGGGCACCCGGGTATGCCCCTTGCTCTCAAAATAACTCAAAAATCGTTCCCGTATCTCATTGCCTGTCAACATTTTCCGTCCTCCTGCCCTGATTTTCCCGTCCCCGGTTCGCCGCGGAGCCTGATCGGCGCCCCGCGGCGCCCAAAACCTCACATCTATATCCCGCATTCTAATCCATATCCCGCGTGGCTGTCAACCCGATTTTAGCCCGATTTTAGCCCGAACTGTGATTTGGACTGTGAGGTCTGTGATTTTAGCGCGCTCCTTTCTCTTGACAAGTTATGGCAGCGGGTATATATTAATACTCAGAAAATCGGAATCAGAAAATCAGAATTTGACAGAGGTGATAACCGTGCGGGTCGGCGAGGTCAATCAACAAAACTACAAATCATACCTGTCTCTGCTTGGCATAAAAGACAGCGGTATGCTGGACGCCCTTTGGAAAAAGGACGAGACCCAGGGCGGAAAAGCGGGATTTGACCCCAAGACCGGAGTGCTGCCCGGATATGAGGGAATGTATGTCGAGGCGGGCGATACCAGCTGGCACAAAATCGTCCCTGTGTCGGATGAGGTACGAAATAAAATAATCGCGGAGGTGCGGGAGAATTATCTCGGCCAACGAAACGGGCAGCTAGGCGGCACCGACGCGGAATGCCAAGAGTATACGGACAATCATATGGCTCTGGTGCGGGCAAAGCCCCCTAGCGAGAGACTGTCTTACTCCTGGACGCTCTCGCAAATCCGCGCTCAGGAAAGAACGCGCCTGACGAATTACATCAGGCGGTACAACGCCGGTTGGGAACCCGGCCAGCCATTCGACAAAAGCATTCTCACAAACAGCGATTTCGGCGTCAGCGATTTCGGCGCGCGCGCCTTCGACATAAGTATTTGATCCTTTTGATCCTTTTGATCTTTTAGCTTTACAGCTTGTAGCTTTACAGCTTGTAGCCTTACAGCTTGCGGGTCAGGCTTTCCGGTATCGCCGCCGTCCCCTGGCCGACGTAGCGAAAAACCTCCACCGCCTGTTGGATTTGCGGGTCGGTCAACTTTTTGGTCGGCCCCACCGCCGCCGCGGCCAGATAGCATTTCGCGCTTTCCTCCAGATACACCGCCGCGTACAGCGCCTGCTTCAGGCTATCGCCTACGGTCATCACGCCGTGATGAGCCAAAATTACCGCCCGGCTCTGCCCCAGGTAATTTACGGTGTCCTTGCCCATCTCCACGCTGCCCGCCGGGCTGAACGGCGCCACCGCCACATTGCCGCCGGCGGCGTTGGCCAGGGTGGTCAAATCCGCCCGAAACTCGTCCTGAATCAGGCTGATGGCGGTAGCGTAAGGCTGATGGGTATGTATGATCGCCTTTATATCCGCCCGCTGCTGAAAAATATACAGGATCGCCTCTGTATCGCTGGAGGGCTTGCGCTCCCCAGCCAAAATCTTGCCCGTCAGATCCATCACCAGCACGTCGTCGGCCGCCATATCCTCATAGATCATGCCGGAAGGCGTCACCAGCAACTCGCCGCTGTCCGTACGCGCGCTCACATTGCCACCGGAAAGAGCGATCAAGCCATAACGATCCAGGGTCATCCCGGCCTTGATCATCGCCAGTTTTTCTTTCTCAAACATCCTCGGTTCCCTCCTTATGACCAGCGCGGCAACAACTCGCGCTAGTCCTTGTTGTCGTCGGGAAACAGGCGCAGCAAATCCGCCGCCCGCTCCGCGAAAAAGTCTGGCCTCAACGCCGGCCAGGCGTCCTTATCGCCATAACCCCAGCCCACCGCGGCGAAAAACAGGCCGCCGTTCCGGGCGGTATAAGCGTCCACATCCGTATCCCCCACCATCCAGCCAGTTCCCGGCGGCGCGCCCAACTGGCTCAGCACCCTGCTCACCGTGCTGGGATCCGGTTTGGGCGCCCGACCGTCCACATACCCGTCCACCACGTCAAAAAGCCCCGGAAAATTGGCCTCGATCAGCTTGACCGCGTGGGCCGCCGGCTTGTTGGTCAGCACGGCGGTCTTGATCCCCCTGGCGCGCAAAGCCCGCAGTAATTCAATGATCCCGGGAAAAGGCTCGGTGCTGTCACAGGCGTTGGCGGCGTACAACTCATGATCCCGCCGAATCAGCGCCGCCAGCAGTTCCGGACTCTGATCCGTCCTCTGATCCGGCTGAGCGCCGCCCAACTCCAGCAAATGGCGATAATACGTCGCCACCGGATAGCGAATCAAATCCCGAAAATCCGCCTCGCCCACCGGGCGCAGGCCCAACTCCACCAGCGCCGTATTGCCGTTTTGCCGCACAGTGGGCAGCGTATGCAGCAACGTGCCGTCCAAATCAAAAATGACAGTTCTCGCGTCTCCCATTATCTTATCCTATACCCCTATACCGCATTTTATCCTATACCCCTATACCGCCGAGTAATCCTCAAAGCGGATCTCCTCCAGCTGGCTCTCGTCCACGCCAAATTGCTGGCCGGTCAATTCCTCGGCGGCGGCGATCAGCGTCATAGCGTCCAGCCCGTATTTTTTCAGCAAATACATCTTGGAGGCGCCATGGCAATAAGTGTCCCGCAGGCCGATTTTGATCAGCCGCTTGCCCAGGCCCCCCTCGGCGATGGTATCGGCGACGGCGCTGCCCAGACCGCCGATGGTCACATGGTTCTCGATGGCAATGCAACCATACCGGGCCTTCGCGATAGCCTCAGCTACCTGAGGATCGCTGAAAGGCTTGAGGGTGGAGATATGCAAATGCTGAATGGACAGCCCCTTTTTCTTCAGGACAGCCGTCGCCCGCATCGCTTCCTCCGTGCAGATGCCGCTGGAAAACAGGGCCACATCCCCCCCCTGGCTCAACACCCTGGCCCGATTAAACTCCATGGGCTGATCCGCCGGGAAAAGCCGGGGCACCTCCTTGCGCAGCATCCGGATAAAGACCGGGCCATTTACCCCATAGGCCAAATCCAGGACGCTCTCGATCTCGGTGGCGTCACCCATATCAAAAATGGTCATATTGGGCACGTTGCGCAGCACCGCCACGTCATTGGTGGCCTGATGGCTGACCCCACCCGGCGTCATAATGCCCGGCAAAAAGCCCACAAAGGTCACCGGCAGATTGGGGTAAGCCACGGACATCTCCACCTGATCCAGCACCCGGCGATACAAAAAGACGCCAAAGGTATGCAAATAAGGCCGCAGCCCCTCCCGGCAAAGCCCCGCCGCCCAGCTCACCATATTCTGCTCGGCGATGCCCATGGAGAAATAACGCTCCGGGAAGACCTGGCCGAACTCCTTGATCTCGCAGGAGCTGCCCAAATCCCCGGACAGCACCACCGCCTCGGGGTGGAGTTTGCCCCAACGGATAATATTTTTAGAATGGGTATTGATCTCAATCTTCATTTGTCTGGCCTCCTACCTTTCACATAGCCGCCCAAAAAGCTTGAAACGCCGCCAACTCATCCTCCCCGACCCGCACGAAATGCAGGAAAGGCTTGCGCTTGGCCAGCAACGGGATCCCATGGGCGGCGTCGGTATGGCATAAAACTACCAAAGGCTTGTCCGGATGAGGCGTGGCGGCGGCCTCGATCAAGGCCGCCGTGTCATGCCCGTCCACCGTGACCGCGGCGCAGCCGAAGGCCCTCAGCCGCTCGTCCAAAGGCTCGGTATTCATCACGTCCTTGGTCCAACCCTCCAGCTGCTGGAAATTAACGTCAACATAAACCACTAAATTTCCCAAACGGTAAAACGACGCCGCCTGAAAAGCCTCCCAAACCTGACCCTCCTGGATTTCCCCATCGCTCAGGAGGACGTACACCTTGCCTGTATCTCCCCGCAGCTTGCGGGCGTGGGCGGTGCCGGCGGCCATGCTGATGGTCTGCCCCAGGGAACCGGCCGTGCACTCAAAACCGGGGGAATGCTCCGCCCCAATCATCTCCATATTCCAGCCGTCCACATTGAACTTGTCGATGGCGGCGGGGGAAATCCGCCCGCACTCGGCCAGGGCGCAATAGATGACGGAAGCGTAGTGGGCCGGCGAGACAAAAAACCGATCCTTGTCCGCCTCCCTGGCGCCGTGATAGAGGGAGCCTTTGGGATAATCCATATTATCCGGCCCCGGCACGCCGGGAAAAGGCAGCGCGTCTCGGCTGCCCAGACTGGGGCCCAGACGCAGTATCCCCATATACAAAGCGCTGATAACTTCCGCCGAGGAACAGGCCTGCCCAAGATAGCAGCCCCCTCTCTCCAGCGTCAGCCCCAAAATCCGCTTGCGGATATTGGTCGCCGCCTGACGGATCTGGGGAATAGTATATTCTTCTGCCCGCATAAATTTCGCTCTCCTTTCCGGGATTTCTAGGTCGCCCCTAAAAAACAATCTAAAAAAAACAGGAATTAAAAAACAATGGCGTTCTTGATCACCAGGCCGGCGCCGTGCTCTTGCAGGGCCTGCTCGATCTTTTCCACCGGGTACTCATTTTGCGCGAAATCCTCCGCCGTGATCTGCCCCATTTTCAGCATCTCAAAGGCGGCGGCCACATGCCTGGGCGTAGTGTGAAATACCCCCCGCACCGTGACCTGGGAATAATGCAGCAACGTCGTGTCCAGAGGCACGGTCAGCCCTTTGGGTGTGCCGCCGAAGCAGAGCACAAAGCCGCCGGGCCGAACCATGGCCAGAGCGAGGCTCCAGACCTCCGGCAGGCCCACCGCCTCAATGGCGGCGTCCACGCCCCGGCCTTTTTCCGTCAACTCCCGCACCGCCAGCGCCTGATCCGCCGTCTCCCCGATATTGACTACCGCCCAGGCGCCCAGCTTTTTGGCTATGGCCAGCCGGGTGGGCGACATATCGCAGGCGATGACCCTGGCGCCCCGCAGATAGCACATCCGGACAAACATCAGCCCTATAGGGCCGCAACCGTTGACGCACACGGTATCGCCCAAATCAAAAGGGGTCATCTCGGTGCCGTACAGCGCGCAGGCCAGGGGCTCCAGCAAAGCGGCCGTCTTGAAAGACATGCCCTGGGGCAGCTTGAACATATTTTGGGCCACGATCCGGGCGGGGATTTTCTGATATTGCGCGTAGGCCCCATCGGTGAAATTGCTAAACAGCAAATCCTCGCACTGGGAGTGTTGGCCCTTTTTACAATAATAGCACTGATTGCAAGGCGCCGAGTTGTGAGCCACCACCGGGTCGCCCACCTGAAAACCGGTCGCGCCAGCCCCCAGGGCGTGTATTACGCCGGCGGCCTCATGGCCCATAGCGAAGGGCGGCTCAAAACGATAACCCCGCTTGTAAATTTTTACGTCGGTGCCGCAGGTCAAGGCCACCTTATTCTCCACCACCACCTCCCCCGGCCCCGGCTGGGGTATCGGCGCTTCCTCAACCCTGATATCCCCAGGCTGATAAAACATGACTCTTTTCATAGCTCAACCCCCTCGTTATTTTTTCACCGATGTCAAAAGGACAAAAGCCCAAAACCGATCCCGGCGCCGGCCAGTATGACGCCCGCGATCCGGCTGAACCTGACCACGGAGCGGATGGAGCTGTAGTGAAACGTCGTATAGGTGGATACGGGGTAAGGCAGGCAGATAAACGCCGCTCCCGCCGCCGCCTGCAACCCGCAAGTAATAACGGCGCCCCGACTGCTCAGGGCTGTGAAGATGACCCCCG
>JAISDE010000008.1 GCA_031265035.1 Peptococcaceae bacterium
TTTCCTTCTTCGCCCTGCTCCAGCATAAGGATTTGGCCCAGATCGATTTGCGGGATATCGTCCTGCTCAAGCAGAGCAACAGTCAGCTGTCCTTTGACGGCATCGAGACCGTGGAGACCTACCTGGAGTGCGCCAACTACAAGACGGCGGCCAAGCGCCTGTATATCCATGAGAATACTTTGCGCTACCGCGTACAGAAAATCAGCGATCTGCTCAACCTGAACCTGGAAAATCCCGTCGCGGGCCACAGCGTCCTCATCGGGATCAAGATTTGGAAGCTGCGGAGCCATTCAGACACCGCCTCAGATCCGATGGGCGACAATGCGGTCTGACGGCAAAAGGGGGCGTAAAAGACGCGTAAAAACGGCATAAGCGCCGCGTAAAAGCCGCGCCGACTGGCGCTGTGTCGGCGCGGCTTTTATATCGCGTGATTTTATGCAGGCCTGCCCCGGCGCGGCGCCGGTCTTATGCCGCTTGGGACAGAGAGTCTGACGCGGGCGAAAGCCCGATCAGGGCCTTGGCGGCGTCGAGACGGGAAACATTTGACTCGGCTGGCCCGAAATCGGGGCGGGCGCCGGTTACGCGCTCAATGACCCTTGCCAATTCGCCGTAAGTTATGACGTCGCCGCCCCTGAACGCGCCGTCCCCGTAATTACTGATATAGCCGGCCGCCCCGCAAGCCAAGGCGGCGTTCTCATACCATCTACCCGCCGCGTCCGGGAAGCCGGCCGGGTCGTTGGGGTAGGGCAAAGCCAGCGCTCGGGTGAGCATAGCGGCCAATTGCCCCCGGGTAACCATGGTCCCGGGGCGGAAGGAGCCGTCCTCAAAGCCGTTGATGATGTTGGCGTCAAACAGCGGCGCGAGCGCGGCGTTTTGCTCGGCGGTCAAATCAGCGAATATCTTCTTCGCCACGACGCGCCCCTCCGTCTCGTATTTTACATCGTCAGCGTGTTCGCTGAGGTACCAAATCAACACCTCGTCGAGGGTAGCGAGTCCCGTTTCCTTGATCGGCAGGGCTTGGGACGCGAAAGGCTCCCGCAGCATCCCGTAACCGTCGCCGCCCAGGGGACCGGTGAAATCGTTGGTCGCGAGGGTGTAAGTTTTGCCGGGGTCAAGAGGCTCGCCGCCTACCTTGATCTCAAGGATCCGGGCACCGGCCGGGGCGAGTAGGTTGAAGGTAAAGGTAACACCGGAAACCTGCGGGAAGCCGCCCATCGGCGTCGGGTACGACGCTATGCCGTGTTCCAGGGCCTCTTTCAAAACAGAGCCCTTGACCGCGGCCATTTGCGGTACATTGCCAAAGGGCAGCACCGTGATCAGCTGCTTGCGGGTCAAGTCGCCCGCCGGCAGTGACGGATTGGTGTCCCGCACGCCCCCGCCATTTTCCAGGGCTACGTCCGCGCCAGAGGCGGCGCGCATCGCGTCGGCCACCAGATTGCCCGCTACGGACTCACCGGTCCGTAGCAGGGAACGGGCGAGGGGGATATCCTCTTTAATTGAGGCGACGATCTCGGCGCCCGCCGTCTCGACGGTCTCAGACCAATTCGCGATGACGGCGGCGACCTCCGGGCGGGGCGCGAACGCCTCGGCGTCCGCCTTAAAAATTGAATGGGCGTCAACGGTAAATTTGCCGTCGTCACCCTTGACAAAATCGACGACGCCCACAGCGACGGCGGCGGTTCCCGTACTGGTGATCGGGGCCTTGCCCCCGGCCTGCTCAATGTCCGCCAGAGCGGTGTGGCTGTGGCCGTCGATGATTACGTCGATGCCCTCAACATTGTCCCGGATATCGTAAGAGGTGCCGAAACCGATGTCCTCCACGCCCAGATGGGACAGGCAGACGACCACATCCACCTTCTCGTCCAGACGCAGAGCGGCGACCGCCGCCCTCGCCTGGTCGATCAACTCGGCGACCGAGCCGAAGCTCTTGCCGGCGTCCGCCAGTTCTATGCCGCCTACGCTGCCGGCGGCCGTCTGCGGCGTCGTGACGCCGAACACGCCGACGCGCTCACCGCCCCGCTCAATCACGACGTAAGGAGCGAAATTGTCCGCCCCGTCTGAGAGCGCGTCCTTCAACAGAAAAGGAAAGGCTGCTTTGGCCCCTAGCTCCCGCAGCCGGGGGAAGCCGTAATCGAACTCATGATTGCCCACCGTCATAGCGTCATAACCGACGGCGTTCATGATGTCTATGGCCGCCTCGCCGCGGCTCTGCCCGACAAAGTAGACGCCCTGTACGGCGTCGCCCGCGTCCAGCAGGAGGACGGGCCGCTGGGCGGCGTCCTTGTACGCGTCGTAGATGCCGGCGATCACGTCGTGGCCGATGGCCGCGTCGCTTTTCTCAAAAGCGCCGTGTACGTCGTTGGTGTGCAGAATCGTCAGGGCGACGCCATCCACTCTCGGCTCCACCGCGGCCAAGATGGGCGGCGGGTAAATGAAAACAGAGAAGACCAGGGCAAGAACCATGAGGATCGCGGGAAAACGTTTTTTGAACATAACTCACACCTCCGATTTTTTATCGCTTTGGGCGACAGATCTGGGGAAAATTGCCGTCAGCGCTCACAGCGCTCACAGCAAGCCGCAAGGGCCGCTCACAGCAGCATTGCCATATACAGCGGCAAATACGCGATATCGCCGCTTACCTCAATGTTGCCCTTGCACAAAACAATTTTCCGCTTGAAGGTGCCCGGATTGTCTTGAATGGCATTATCAAGCGCGATGTGTTTGCGGTATTCGCTGCCGCTTTTCACCTCGATCACAGATAAATCACCGCCGTCGTTAAAGACAAAATCAAGCTCGGCCCTCGTTTTCTTGTCGTAGTAATACAGCGGGATGCCCTTTTTCGCCAGAACCGCCGCGACATAGTTCTCGGCGACCATTCCCTCGTTGATTTTAATATCCCCTGACAGTAAAGCGCTCTGTATGCTATTCATCGACATGGCGCAGAGCAGTCCCGTATCCAGCAGATAAAGCTTATATAGATTGCGCTTTTCTGAGAAAGAAAGCGGCAGCGCCAGGTTGGAGATATTGAGGCAATGGTAGGCTATGCCGGCGTCAGCCAGCCAATTGGTCGCCTGCTCGTATTTTCTGGTCGACCCGCCCTTTTCCAGCGCTGCCAAATGAAACCGCTTATTCTTTTTGTTCAGCTGCTCGGGCACCGCGTCAAAAATTGCCTTGGCCTTGTCTTTATCTTTCCCGGCGTATTTCGCGATATCATCGCGGTAATTGGACAAAATAATTTTTTGGATACGGATTGTCCGCGACAGGTCGTCATTGGCCAAAAAGGCGTTGACGGCCGCCGGCATACCGCCGACAATCAGATATTGGTGGAACATATCCATCATATTGTCATGGATATATTCGGATACCGGCGCCAGCGCCTGATAAGCGTCGGTGATTACCTCAACAACGTCTGGCGACACGCCGTTCGCCCACAGAAATTCCTCAAAATCCAGCGGGAACATGTCGATCTGCTCCTCAAACCCGACCGGGTAGGAGGATACTTCCTTATAGTTGATGCCGAGCAGGGAACCGGACTCAATGAAATCAAACCGCCCGTCTTCCACAAGAAACTTGATCGCGGTTCGGGCCGCTGGGCAGCTCTGGATTTCATCGAAGAAGACGAGGGTTTTTCCCGCCTCAAAGGGGCCTAAGCCTTGGGCGGAAAGATTGATGATGATCGTCCTCGCGTCCAGGTCGCCGTCAAAGGCCCGGCGGGCCGACGGTGTTTTCTCAAAATTGATTTCGATGAAGTGTTCATAGCTCCGGGTTCCGAATTCGCGGATGGAGGTCGTCTTCCCTACCTGCCTTGCTCCTTTCACGAGCAAGGCGACTTTGTTTTTGCTGGCCTGCCACGCGGCGAAGTTGGCCAGTATTTTTCTTTTCAGCATGGTGAGCCCCCCTCTCGCGACTTATCGCGGGCGTCCCGCCCCAATAACCGGCGAAGCCAGAGCGCGCCAATAGCCGCGAGCGCGAAAGTGACAATATACGCGTTTCGCAGGGCGGCCATCGCCGACCGCCAGGGCGAGGCCAGCATAGCGACGGCGAGCCTGTACTCAAGCTCCGGCGTACTCTCCCCGTTATCCTCCCCCTTCGACCAGTCATAGTAATACATGTTTTGGAGATAGACAAAATCCGAAAGGCTAAGCTGTGTCGCTTGCCAGGTCTCCATGCCGGGGCCAACTCTCAGGAGAAACTCCCGGATGTCATTAAAAACCTCACCGCCATATCTGAAAGAGCGCCCGGGGGCGTACGCCCGCGCGTCCACATGTTGAGTATACAGCGTGACCGTCGCGGCGCCCTCGGGCGCGGCGTCGCCATAGGGAAGGAAAGATATGAGGTCTTTCCAGCCAGTCTCCCCCGCCGCCGCGTATTTGGGGTCAAGAAGATACTCGCCCTTAATTATTGTGAAATACCCATCCTCCAGTACGCCGGTAAGCCGGTAATACAGAGCGTCCCACCGTATGCCGGACAGAAAGCTTTGCTCCAGCCTGTGCCTCGCGTCAGCCGGCTCCATTTGCCGATCCAAGACACAGACGGCGTAGCCGTCGATCGCCCCGTTGTCGCCCACAGCCTGTTCCTCATCATAATAGGCGAACATAAAGAAATTGCTGGTGTGGGCCACAGCGTTCCCGGCGGGGTCGAATACGGCCATCGCGTTCTCGGAGGTGATCTTTTCGCCCCGCAGGATTTGGAAATGGTCGGCGTCATACAGCAAGCCGTAGTTATTCCCCAACTCGCCGAAAAGAACGGCTTGCCACAGCGCGTACGCGGTATGACCGGGCAGGGTCGGCCCGTCGCCGTCAAACTGGTCGCTGAAGCGGGCCAGTGACCAGGCGCTGTCCATAAAATCCCGCCCCATATTCCAGTAATTTACATAGAGGCTTTCCGCCGTGACAGAGGTGATGGCGTACATACAAACAAGCCACAAGCCCAGAACAACAAACGCCATACACCCGGTAAGCCTCTTATGACTCATCATTACGCCCCCAACCTTTTAATCAACTCGCCCGGCGTTATAACCTCTACAGCTGTTTCCGCTTTGATAAACTTCTTGTCCCGGGAAACTATGCAGTCGGCTCCGACTTTCCCGGCGCAAACTGCGATTACCGCGTCCTCGAAATCGCTCATCGGCAAATCAAGCGCGTCCGCGCAGTCCGCTTGGGTCAGCGGTATCACATTTACGGCGCTCACCAGATTGGCTACCACCGATTTCGCTTTTGCCGCGCTTGCCTCATTTCCTTTTCCGTGCCGCAAGACATAAAAAATATCTGTCAAACTGTTCGCCGTGACATACGGCTCAAACTTTTCAGCCCCGAACAGACGGAACACCGCTTTCGCCTCTGTGTCAAACGGCTGACGGGGTTTAAGCGCATCAATCGCCACGTTATTATCTATGACAACTTTCACTCAATCAATCCCCTTGCCTTGTAATCCAACCTGCGGGCAAGCTCATAATCCGGGTCATAGCTTGGATCATCGTACTCCGGCGGAAAATCGGCGGAGCCTATGAGCGCTTCCACCGCCAATGCCTTCGCCGACTTCTTACCCCCGATACTGCCAATAGCTTTCCCTCTGCGCGTCACGATAACACTCGTCGTGTTCGCTAGGTCAAAGTACTTTGCCGGGTTGGCTTTTAAGACCGATAACGATACATTCATAACAGACCCCCCATGTAATCTCTTGTTTGATATATTCATCTTACATCAAACAGACCTGTTTGCCAAGAGTGTACCGGTCTGTCAGAAAATATTTATTAGAACGGTATTTATTAGAACATTGGAATAACATTTTAAATTGGAGAATAAAACAATTGCCGGACCGGCTTTTTGAAGGATTTTATAATGCTTTTGCCGGGGAAAAGTTGTTACAATAAACATGCGAGGACAGATTGTTAAACCAGGCTATATTGAACAGGAGCGAAAATGCGATGAAGGACGCGAGAGCGGGCTTATCCGGCTTCATATTCGATATTCAGCGATTCTCCCTGCATGACGGGCGAGGGATTCGCACACTGGTGTTTACCAAGGGCTGTCCTTTGCGGTGTCGTTGGTGCTCCAACCCGGAGGGGCTGTCGCCGGCGCGCCAGATAATGGACGACCATAGCAAATGTATCGGCTGCGGCGCTTGCGCGCGGGTTTGTCCCCGGGGGGCGATCCGGCTGGAAGCGGGCTTCCCGATCAGCCGGGCGGATTGCGACGGGTGCGGGCGCTGCGCCGAGAGCTGCCCCGCCGGCGCCAAAACGATCTGCGGTCAGCTCAAGACAGTTGACGAGATCCTGGCGATCGCGGAGCGGGATCGGCCTTTTTACACGCATTCCGGCGGCGGGATTACCTTGGGCGGGGGTGAGATTTTATCTCAGCCCGCTTTTGTGTGGGAAATTCTGCGTCGCTGCGGGCAAAGGGGCGTCAGCGCCGCGGTGGAGACCAGCGGCTATGGGGAATGGGACTGGCTGGCCCGCATAGCCGGCCTGTGCGAGATCATCCACTTCGATATCAAGGCGATCGACCCGATCCGGCACAAGGCTTTTACCGGCCAGGACAATGCCTTGATCCTGGAGAACCTGCGCCGGCTGGATCGGCGGCTGGACGAGCTGAGTCCCATGCCCCGGCTGATTTTGCGGCTGCCTCTGGTGCCGGGTTACAACGCGACGGAGGAGCACGTCAGGGAGACGGCGGCGTACATCAGGGAGAACCTGCGTAATTATCAGGAGATAGAGTTGCTGCCTTTTCATAATTTCGGTGAGCAGAAATACAAAAAGCTGGATATGGCCTATGAGCTGACGGATCGCCAAAACACCAGGCCGGAGGAATTGAGCCGGTTGGCGGAAATATTGACGGAGGCGGGTTTGCCCGCGCGGATCTCGTCCTGGTGAGCGGCGGGGCGTCGGAGAAGATAAATTGTCACTAATTATCATCAATAGGGAACAGACCGGCGGCTTCTAAGGAACTGTTCAAGTTATTCGCGGACAGCTCCAACAACAAAGGAGGAAAGAAAAATGGCGAATGTCCCAAGTGAGCGGGTAAAAAGACTGCGGGAGAGATTTCTGACCTACAAGCCTAATGTGGATCCTGAGCGGGCTGTAATTTATGACCGGGTATTGGCGCTGTCCGACGATTTGAAAGACGAGCCGATGATTGTGGCCAGAGCGAAGGCGTTTTACACCTTTTTGAATGAGCGAACCATTTATATTGAGGACGACCAACTGTTCGCGGGCTCTTTCGGGCGGGTGCCCAGGGCTTTTCCCATTTATCCCGAGAGCGTGGGGGACGATCTGATCCCCGAGTACCGCAAGCTGACCACCCGGGAGATCGATCCCTTTGAGTATGATAAGGAAACTCAGCGGATTTTGGAGGAATTGCTGCCTCGCTGGCATGACGCCTCTTTGCGGCAAAAGGTGTTCCCCAATATGAGCCCCGAGGAAAAAAATCTCTTTCTCATGGATCCTGTCAACAATATTGTCAAGGGCACCAATGTCTTTACCCTGGACGTGCCTCTGTATGGGCCGGCCGGCCATATTACCCCGGATTGGCAGACCGTGCTGGAGCAGGGCTTTCAGGGGATAAAGGCTCGGGCTGAGAAACGGCTGGAGCGGGCCAGGGCCGAGAAGGATCAAAAAGGTATCGACTTTTTGCGGGCCACTATTATCTGCTGTGACGCTATCACCAACTTTGCCGGGCGCTATGCCGCTCTGGCCGAGGAGATGGCCGCCAGGGAGAAAAACCCCGGCCGTAAAAAGGAGCTGGAGCAGATCGCGAAGGCCTGTCGTCAGGTGCCCGGCCAGCCGCCCCGCACCTTCCAGGAGGCGCTGCAGGCGGTTTGGCTGACCTTTGTGGGTATCCAGATGGAGGCTTTCCAGCGTTGCTTTAGTGTCGGACGGCTGGATCAGTACGCCTGGCCTTTGCTGAAAGCCGATCTGGAGGCGGGCCGGACCACGAAGGCGGAGGCCCAGGAGCAATTGGATTGCCTGTGGATGAAATTCCCCGAGACCAATTACATCAATTCCGAATATTATTCTTATATCGCCTCCGGTTTCCCCTCGCAGCAGCAAATCATTGTGGGCGGGCAAACCCCGGCGGGGGAGGAAGCCTCCAATCCCTTGAGCTATATGTGCATTGACGCGTCTATCCACACGCTGCTGCACCAGCCCAGTATCTCGGTGCGTTTCTGTGAGGCGACGCCGGATTCCCTGATTGAGAAAGCCTGCGAGCTGGCCCGTATGGGTACCGGTCACCCCTCCTTTTTCAACGACCGCCGCTGTGTCCCCGCCTTGGTCTCCAAAGGGATTCAGCTGGAGGACGCCAGGGATTATTCCTCGGTGGGCTGCGCCAGTATCCAGCCTACCCGCAAGGACAAGGGCGCGCACAACGCCGGGTATATCAATGTGGCGGCGGCGATGGAGTTTGCCCTGCGGGACGGTTTTTGGAAATTCGGCGGCCGCCAGATGGGCGTCCATACCGGCGACGCCAGGAAGTTCACCAAATTCGATCAGGTGGTGGAGGCTTTCCGCCGGCAGATGGCCATGATGATCGAGGTTTATTCCAGAGCGGCGGTGCGGGTGGAGAAAGCCCATCAGGAGCAGGTGCCTACCCCGTATATTTCCGCCTTTGTGCAGGATTGTATCGGTAATGCCAGGGATCGCAGCGATGGTGGCGCCATGATCAATTCCGGCATGACCCCCAGGGGCATTGGGTTGGCCGATGTGGCCGATTCCCTGGCGGCGATCAAGAAACTGGTCTTTGACGATCACGCGCTGACCATGTCGGAGTTGCTGGACGCTATGGACGCCAACTTTGAGGGCAAGGAGGATGTACGCCAGCTCTTGAGCAATAAAGGACCCAAGTACGGCAACGACGATCCCCTGGCGGACGAGATGGCCACCAAAGCGGTGGATATTTACTGCGAGGAAACCGACCGGCATCGCAGCTTGTTTGGCGGCCGTTTCCATCCCGGTTTCAGCTCTGTTTCCTCCAATGTGCCTTATGGCACGGTCATCGCCGCGCTGCCCAACGGGCGCAAGGAGTACGCTCCTTTGGCCGACGGCTGCTCGCCCAGCCATGGGGTGGATATCTGCGGGCCGACGGCGGTGGCCATTTCCTCGGGCAAGCTGAATCATGAGGGCATGAGCGGCGGCTCCATCCTCAATGTCAAATTCAATCCCGCCACTATGGGCGGCGAGATTGGGCTAAAACGCTTTACAAATTACGTGCGGGGCGCGCTGGAGGCGGGCGTGTGGCATATGCAGTTTAATGTGGTGGACGCCGAGACGCTCTATGACGCGCAGGAGCATCCGGAGGGCCATCGGGATCTCATCGTCCGCGTGGCGGGCTACAGCGCCTTTTTCACAGGGCTGAGCGGTCAGCTGCAGGAGGATGTGATCGGCAGGACCGAGCACGCCATGGCGGCCGGCCGCTAGGCTAGGCGGCAGGCGCCGGGCGCCGGGAGCTGGGCGCTGGCGGGCGCCGGGAACTGAGCGACGCCGACTGGCTACGGGGCCGGGGATAACCCCGGCCCCGCCTGCCGGGGCCTTTCCCGGCCGGGCGGTACGCCGTTTGCCGGGGCCTGATGGGGCGGCGGCATGGCGGTTGGGCGCCATTAAATGTAATTTAATGTATGCTAAATAGAAATAAATAGGTAAAACTGTGAGGAGCGGGGCAATGACGGAAGAATATCGGGATTTGCTTTTCACTATAGAGGGTCGGGTAGCCACCATCACCTTGAACCGGCCGGAAGCCTACAACGCTATTTCCGATCCGATGCGGGAGTCGCTGCGGGCGGCGCTGGACAGGCTGCGCCGGGAGGACGGCGTCTACATCGTCATTTTTACCGGGGCGGGCAAGGCTTTTTGCGCCGGCGGGGATGTCAAGCTGATGCGGCGGCGGATTGAGGAGAATATATCTTATCGCGATCGCCTGGCGTCCTACCGGGAGAATGTGGCGGGGATGGTCAAGGAGATCAGGGCTATCCGGCAGATCACTGTCGCCCAGGTCAATGGGGCGGCTTATGGCGCTGGCTGCAGCATAGCTATGCTGTGCGATATCCGCGTCGCCGCCGCCGAGGCCAAGTTTGGGCTGCCCTTTGGCCGGCGGGGCCTGGTTCCCGATTGGGGCGCCCTGTATTTTCTGCCCCGGTTGGTGGGAGCGTCCCAGGCCATAGCCCTGACGGCTACCGGGCGGGGCGTGGAGGCGGCGAGGGCGCGGGAGTTGGGCTTGGTGAATGAGGTCGTCCCAGCCGCGGATTTGCCGGGGTTTGTCAAGGCTTATTGCCAGGATATCCTGCTCAGCAGCCCGCTGTCGCTGCTGGAGAGCAAGGCCGCTATCTATGAGGCGATGAGCGCGGAGCTGGACACGGCGCTGGAGCGGGAAGGGCGGCTGCAAAGCGCTTGCTTTCGCTCTGATGATCACCGGGAAGGGGTGGACGCCTTTTTGGAGAAACGTCCGCCCTCGTTCACGGGAAAATAGTACGGTAAGAAACAGGAAAATAGTACGGTTAGTCGCCGGAGAGGGTGAGGGTCAATGAGAGAGGTCGTCATAACCCATGGGGTCAGGACGCCCATCGCTACCATCGGGAAATCTTTGCGGGATATTTCCGCGGCGGAGCTGGGCAGGCTGGTGGCGGAGGAATTATTGCGGGAACGGGCCAAGCTGCCCCCGACCGAGCTGGATCATGTGGTCATGGGTCAGGTCAAGCAAAGCGCGGAGCCGTCCAATATAGCCAGAGTGGTGGCGCTGGCGGCGGGTATCCCCGAGACTGTGCCAGCCTATACGGTGCATCGCCAATGTGGCTCCGGCCTGCAAGCCATCATGGACGCCTGTCAGATGATCCTCTGCGGGGACGCCGAGGCGGTCATGGCCGGCGGGGCGGAAAACATGAGCCAATCGGTTTATTTTATGCGGGATAGCCGGGCCGGCCTGGGCAACGGTGATTACCGGATCGAGGATTCCCTGACCGCGGGCGGGCCGGGGGCTATCCCCGCCGCCGTGTATGGGTCGCAGCCCATGGGCGTCACGGCGGAAAACCTGGCCGAGCGGTACGGCATTTCCCGGCGGCGGCAGGACGAGTTTGCCCAGGCCAGCCAGGAAAAGGCCGCGTTGGCTATATTGGAGGGCAGGTTTAAGGAGCAAATTTTGCCGGTGGCGATCAATGGCCCCAAAGGCCCGGCGCTATTTGACACCGACGAGCATCCCCGCCTGACCGACCTGGGGAAGCTGGCCGATCTGCGCCCGGTCTTTAAGCAAGACGGCGGCGTCACGGCGGGTAATTCTTCCGGGCGCAACGACGGGGCCGCCCTGGTTTTGGTCATGTCCGGGGAGAAGGCGAGTAAGTTGGGGTATCGCCCCCTGGCCCGGGTCAGGGCGATGGCCGCCAGCGGCTGTGATCCCACGGTCATGGGGCTGGGTCCGGTGGAATGCAGTCGCCGGGCGCTGGAGCGGGCCGGCATCGGCATTCAGGATCTGGATGTTATTGAGTTGAATGAGGCTTTTGCCGCGCAGTCCATCGCGGTGATGGAGGAGTGGAAGGCTTGGGGGATTGACGAGGACAGCCTGGCCCGCAAGATCAATCCCAACGGCGGCGCTATCGCCCTGGGGCATCCTTTGGGCTGCACCGGCGCGGCCCTCACTGTCAAATGCGTTTATGAGCTGCTCAGGGTGCCGGAAAACCGGTATGGGCTGATCACGCTTTGCTGCGCGGGCGGCCTGGGTGTCGCCATGATCATTGAGAAAACGGCGGCGGGGAGGACAGAGGCATGAGCGGATTACAAGACAGTGGCCTGAGCGGGGCGCGCGGCGGCGCGGTGAGTGGGGCGCGCGGCGGCGACATGAGCGTGGCGCGAGGCGGCGAGGTGAGCGAGGCGCGAGGCGGCGCGGTTGGCAGGCGGGAGGATGGCCTGAGCAGGGTCTGGATCGCGGGCGGCGCCCGCACACCCCTGGGCGGTTGGGACGGCGGGCTGAAGGATTACAAAGAGCAAGGGCTGGCCGCGGCGGCTATGAGTTTGACCTTGGAGCGCGCGGGCGCGGCGGCGGGCGATCTGTCGGAAATCATCGTCGGCGCGGCCAAGCAGACCAGCCTGCCCTCCAACCTGGCCCGTTACGCTATGCTGGAGGCCGGCTTTCCCGATACTGTCCCCGCCTATACCGCGCAGCGGCAAAGCGCCTCGGGCCTTCAGGCGATAGTCAACGGCCTGTGGGCGATCAAAAGCGGCCTGGCGGATTTGATTTTGGCCGGCGGCAGCGAGAGCATGAGCCGTATGCCCGGCGAGATTCACCAAGCCCGCTACGCTTTTGGCCCGGCCAGTCGCCTGATTTTTGACCCCATCGCCGCTCAGGTGGCCGGGGCCCAGCCGGAGGCGCTTTATGGCAGGCTGACTCTGGAGGACGTAAATAGCCGGCTCGCCGAGGCTGGAGGCATTACCGCCGGGGAAATGGAGCGGTTTGCCGCCGATAGCGGGCGAAAAGCGGCGAGCCGGACGGAGCGGCCCTGGATTTGCAAGCTGAAAACCCGCCGGGGCAAGGCGGTGACGACGCTGGCGGCGGACGAGGTATACAGCGCGCCGTCCCTGGTCGCCAGGCCCGCCGACGGGGCGGCCATGGTGTTGCTCGCGAGTGGGGAGCGGGCCAAGCGGCTTTCGCCCCTGGGCGAGATCCTGGCCGTCGGCATTGGCGCCGGTAGCCCGGCGGGGGAAGGCTATGCCCCGGCGGGCGCCATCAGCGGCGCCCTGGGCAAGGCGGGCCTGACCCAGGCGGATATGGCGCTGATCGATATCGGGGAGATGACGGCGGCTCAGGCCCTCGTCACGTTGAAAGCTTTAGGGGTATCCCCGGCGGATAGCCGGGTCAATATAGCGGGCGGCGGGTTGGCCGTCGGCAATCCTTGGGGGGCCTCCGGCCCGGCCCAACTGGTGGATATGATTTATGCCCTGGACGGGAGGGGACATGGCATGATCGTGACACCGGCGGAGGGCGGACAGGCTATTTGCCTGATCATCAGGGCCGGCGTCTGAGCGGGCGGGCCGCGCCGGGGACGACCCGGCCGCGGCCGCCCGAGCGGGCGAAATGTTCCGGGCAGGCCCGAGGAATTATGGGGCGGGCCTGGAAGGACGGATACATGTTTACGGGAGTGAAAAATGGAGGGCAGACAGGTATGACGGCGATAAAGACAGTTATGGTAGCCGGGGCGGGCTTTATGGGCGCCGGGATCGCCCAGGTTTCCGCCGGGGCTGGATACAAGGTATTGTTGTGGGATATCCGGACGGAGCTAGTGACCCAGGCGCTGGCGAAAATGGCTGCGGGCCTGGATAGCCGGGTGGCCAAGGGCAAGCTGACCGCGGCCGCCAAAGAGGACATTTTGGGTAACATCACCGTCGCCGCCCAGCTGGAGGACGGTGGGGACGCCGATTTGGTAGTTGAGGCGGTGCTGGAGGATTTGGCGGTCAAAAAGGACGTATTTGCCCGGTTGGACGGCGCCTGCAAGCCGTCGGCCATTTTTGCCAGCAACACGTCCGCTATCCCGATTAGCAGCATCGCCACCGCCACCAAACGGGCGGCCCAGTTCGCCGGCGCGCATTTTTTCAGCCCTGTGCCGGTAATGAAGCTGGTGGAGATTGTCAAGGGGTTGCACACCTCGGCGGAGACCTGCGCGGCGATCGGCGCTTATGTGGCCTCTTTGGGCAAGGTGGGCGTCCTGGTCAAGGATACCCCGGGATTTTTGGTCAACCGGCTCATGCACGCTTTCCGGCAGGAGGTTTTCGCTTGCCTGGAGGAAGGCGTGGCCGGCCTTGAGGATATCGATACGGCGGTCAGGCTGGGGCTGGGCCATCCGATGGGGCCTTTTGAGCTGAATGATTTCGCGGGCCTGGACATTGGGGCGGCGACCATAGCGACTTTGTACGAAAATTTCAAAGATGTCAAGTGGCGGCCCAACTTGACCCT
>JAISDE010000070.1 GCA_031265035.1 Peptococcaceae bacterium
CGACAGGAATACGAGGCCGCCATAGCGGGCAAGAAAAACATCACGTACTACGATGAGGAAAGGCGCCTTCTTAACCGGCTGGAGGAATATATGGACGAGCACTTGCGGTTCCTGACTGATTTCGCTGTCCCTTTCTCAAATAATGGCGCCGAGCGCGGGGCTTGTCACCTCAAACGCAAGCATAAGACGGCGGGCGGCTTCCGGTCAGACAGCGGCGTTGACAATTACACCGCGATCGCGAGCGTGATAGCGACACTCCGCAAGCGTCGTATGCCAATTTTCGCTACGATTCGGAACGCTTTCCGTGGTACCCTTCCCAATTTCAGCGAGCCAGTGGCGCTTGAGTCAGGATAACTGGCCGTTTTCAGGATAGCTGGCTTTCTTATGAGAAGATTTTTCGTGTGGCGATGGAGCTTGATTCCACCGGCTTTTTACGTCTTCTTTTCTCAACGCGTCGTTCTAGCTGTGGTAACCGCTCAGCTCGCGTAATCAGCGCCCGCCACTAACGGGTTTGTCCCCAGCGCCAAGCGCCCGACCACTGAGCGGTTACGCGCTGTGCTCTGGGGTCCTAAATAGACACGGTGTCATGAATATAAAGGACAAAAATCGCATTTCATCCGTTGACAAATAGTGTTTATCGAAGTAAAATGAAGTGAAACTAATTAAATATGAGGTGAATATTATGTCCTATCAACTTCAAGTCCGATTAGACGATAGTGTAAAGAAACCTTTTGAAGAAATCTGCGACGCGTTGGGCCTATCAATGTCAAACGCGGTGAACCTGTTTGCCCGCGCGGTAGTCCGCGAACGGGGGATACCCTTTGAGATGAAACTTCCCGAGCCTTTTTACTCCAAAAGCAATGTTGATTGGATTAAACAAGGCATCGCTCAACACGAGCGAGGGGAAGGAGCGACATATGATGATGTCGATCAAATTATTGCCGACCGCCAGTGAGGATTTCTGGTACTGGCATGAGACAGACAAACAAGTTTTCGCTCAAATCAAGAAGCTTATCAGGGACACGCAAAGAAATGGGATAGGCGGATTAGGACATTCGGAAGCGCTTAAAGGTGAGCTTTCCGGCCTGTATAGCAAGCATATAGATAAAAAAAATCGTTTGGTGTTCAAAATTGAGGATGGATGCGTTGTTATATTTTCGTGTCGTGGTCACTATGACGATTAAAGTCAGCGCGGAGGTATAATTTCACCGCTCCTATCCGTCCTGTTTCTTACCGCATTCTTAACCCACCCCAGTAAGAATAACGCCCCTGGGCCGATATACACAACCCAACCACCGCCCAGCGCGTTTGTTAGCTCGGTGTTTATAGTCTTCCCGCTCTTGTTGCCCGCCAGGTCATATTATCGATTCAAGTTCACCCTCCGCCAATATGTTAGCGTCAGGGCGAAGGTGCGCTCAGGCCGCTTTCCGTCAGGCATTTTCGCCTAATCTCCCGCAATACGGGCGCGATAAGGAAGACGGTCAGGCAAGCAGAGAAAACATCCGATAGGGCCTGGGCGCACTGCACGCCGAAAAGCCCCAGGAAAGCGGGCAAAATCAGCAGGATAGGAATCAGGAAAATGCCCTGCCGGGAGAGCGCCATGACAGATGCCTGCCACGCCTTGCCCAAGGCTTGCAGCAGCATACTGCACATGATCGTGCAAGCCTGCAAAGGCAAGACCACCGCTTGCAAACGCAGGCACAAGGCGCCGATCCGGATGACCTCCCAATCCTCCCGGCGAAAAAGCCCCATCAACGCCGGCGCGAAAAGGAAGACCAGCGCCCCGACGACGATGTGCAAAATCACCGCCAGCTTTAGGCAGAAGAAAAAGCTTTCCCGCACCCGGCCATATTTTCCCGCCCCATAATTGAAGCCGCATACCGGCATAAACCCTTGCCCAAAGCCCAGGGTGGCGGACAGGAGAAATTGGCAGATCCGCACCGCGATGGACAGGGCGGCGATGGCGGTATCCCCATAGGGCTTGGCGCAATTGTTGATGATCGCTATGGACAGACTGGCCAGCAGCTGACGATAGCAGGTAGGCAAGCCATTGGAAATGATCAGGCTGAGGATTTGCCGGGAAGGGCGAAAAAAGCGGAGGGCGACCCGGGCGCCGTCGGGCGCTCGGGCGATGAGAATGAGCAGCAGAAAAAAGCTGATGATTTGCCCGATAATCGTCGCTATGGCGGCGCCGGCGATCCCCCAGCCAAAGACGAAGATGAACAGGGGATCCAACACTATATTGAGTATCGCCCCGACGCTGATCCCCACCATGGCCTGAAAGCTATTGCCCTGGGAACGCAAAATATGATTCAGGACAAAAGACGAAATCATGAAGGGCGTCCCGAAAAGGATAAACTGGGCATAATCCTTGGCGTAGGGCAGGATCGTCGGGGTAGCGCCCAGACCCAGGGCTAGCTCCTCCAGAAAATAAGTGCCCAGGATAATAAACAAAACGCCCGCCGCCAGCCCGCCGAAAAAGGCGATGGAGGCGAAGCGGTGGGCGCTCTCCCGCTCACCGCGGCCCAGTAGCCGGGAAATATTGAGACCGGCGCCCAGGCCCAGGGCGGAACCGATGGCCTGCACCACCGCCATCAGGGAAAAAATGATGCCGACGGCCGCGGCGGCGCTGGTGCCGATTTTACTGACAAAAAAGGTGTCGGCCAAATTGAAGATGGCAGTAACCAGCATACCGATTACCGGCGGAATCGTCATCACTCGAATCAGCCGGGGGATCGGGGTTTTGGTCATCAGGTCATGGCGGGCCTCTGAGGCTAAAACTGAATCCGCGGTCATAGGCGTCCTTTCCCGACGGCGAGTAGGGCGAGCGGAAAAATTAAGAAAAATTTATTTAGGCAATTCCCGCGTTCCCGCGCTTGCGCGTTTGTTCATGATCAGTCATTATTATATCATGCGGCGTTTTTCGCGCAAGCCGCGTGTTTTGCTAACGCGCCTGAAAAAGTTCCAAAAGTTCTAAAAAGTTCCAAAATACAAAAATCCCAAAAGGTTCCATAGGAGAGAGAAAAATGAAAACCCGTCGCCCTCATCCCGGGGGCAAAAATATTCTGACACTCATGCTGACACTCGCGCTCGCGATCACCATATCGCTCTCGCTAATGACCGCCGCCACAAGCTGTTCCGCGACCTCGAAGACACAAGTATTCGTCTATACGCCAGATTTCACAAGCGTAATAGCCAACCCGGAAAGGGGCTATTTTGAAAATTTCAGCGGGCTTGACTATCTTCACCCGCAGGATTTCGAGGCGGACTACGGGGAGTGGCTCACCGATCCGGAATGTGATTCCTGGTATTTTGGCGGCGGTTATCTTAAACTGCTGCGCTCCTCCCGTCAAGAAGGGGTCACTATGCTGAATGCCAATATATACCTTAACCAATACATTAACTCGCCAGAGCTGCCTCAATCCTTCCTGGCCGAGCTTTCCAGGGCATTGCGGGTCGTGCGGGAAGCGCGGATGAAAATCACCCTGCGCATAGTATACGCGGACGCTTGGACGCCGATGGTCGTAGAGAAAAACTATCTGCGGCATATTGAGCAAATCGGGGCGATCATTACCGAAAACCCCGATATTGTGGGGAGCTTATCCGCCGGGATACTCGGCCCGTGGGGAGAGTGGCATAATGACGACGGCTATGTCATGGTGGATAACAGATCCTATAAACGCGAAGACCGTCCTGAATACGAGAATAGCGCGCCAACGACAGACATCAACTCGCCGGAGCAAGGCGCGCGGCGTTATCGGCTTATTAAACAATTACTCGACCACACGCCGGATACCGTGCCTATTCTCATTCGTTACACCGAATTCCTCATGGAGATAAAAGCGTTAGCGGCGAACCCCCCGCCAGGTATGCCCCCGTTGACGCGGGCGCGGCTTGACCGCCTGGGCCTGCACGACGACGCGTTCGCGTCGTTCGCGCTGAGCCATACCCGCGGTGGAGGCTGGGAGGAAGTATTCTACCCGTATTGGGATGACAAGGAATACAACCAAGCCGAGAACGCGGCGGCGTTCGCGGCTCAGCTCAAAACCTCGTATGGCGGCGACGTTTTGCAGTGCGGCGAGACGGGATGGTACCCTGACGACCACCTCGCCTTCGACGCGGACGATCCGTTGAGCGATACCAAGGTAATTGACGCGGGCGGGCAATTGGCGCTTGGTGAGGCCGCGGCGAGAAAGCTGACTATGTTGAACCGTAGCTGGAATATCAGGCACATTGAGCTTTGGCAAGGCGCTAACCTCCCCGCCTCCGGCAACGATCCCGCCGAGAGCGCCTATACTCGTCTGGATCGCAAGCTTGGCTACAGGTTTCGTCTTGATACCGCGGAGTTTACAACCAGCGCGAAGAAGGGGGAGCCTTTCGTTATCAGGGCGGTGATTTACAACGATGGCTACGCTGGTATCATCAGGCGCCGCCCGATATTTGTGGTGTTCGATAACGGCGTCAACCGCTACGACATTGAGCTTACAAATGTGGACGCCCGCGCGTGGCGGAGCGGCGAAAATAGGTTGGACGCCTCGGTGACGCTCCCCGGTGATATGGAGACGGGCGAGTACGCGGTAGCGCTGTGGCTGCCGGATTATTATGAGAACCTGCGCGGCCTGCCGGAGTATTCCGCGCGATTCGCCAACAAGGGTATCTGGCGCGGCAGCAAGGGCTACAACTACCTCGGCGCGATCACGTATCAAAAGGATGGCCAATCCGCTGCCCAACCGCTGTCAGACGAATTCATCGCCGAGCTGGGCAACGACCCGGACAATCCAAAAGGCGGCGCTGATTTCCAGCCAACACTCAGGACTCGTCAATCCGCGTTAATCCATGAAATAGAAGTGAGCTGTCGTCCGCCGCTTCCCTTCGCCGGATATATTCCTCAACTTCCTCGATCACGCCCTGCGTCCCAGTCAGATGAAACGGCTCATAGCCGATTTCAAGAAAGCGAAGGATACCAAACTTCTTGTCAAGCTCAACGAATTCCCGGGGCGTGAGATCATGCTGACGCATATACTCGTTGGCGACCTCAGCTTGCAGATACAGCGTATTGTTGATATTCATACTCAAACCTCCAGCCAAGTGCCCCAATCGCCTGATTGCTCCGCCGCGATCATGTCAATGATATACGCTGGGCTTTCGAGAAACAAGAACGACTTGGGGTTCAGCAACAACCGGTATGTCTTGGTCGCCATAAAATCGCTCAACGCTTCAGTAGCCGCTTTCCCTGTCTCGCGCGAGAGCATTTCCGCCACCTTCGCGGCGATTACATCTATTGTGAAACGTATTGATTGCTCGTTCACATTCATAGTATTTTCCTCTTGTCTTTGAGGCGCAAAAACTCTACGGCTCGCTTCGTAGCAAACAACCACTGCATTGGCAATTTCTCAGCTTTGATTTGTCGTAAAAACCCGTTAATTGCCTCGTCAGTGCCGACATCGCCATATGCGCCAAGCAGATACTGCTGAATGGTTATCCGGGTGTCGTCGTTCGCCGTCGCGCCGATTATCAAATCGTAACTATGTCGATAGCTACGCTCGGAACGGTTGCGAACCACAAAGTCAACCCATTCCGCGCCGGGATTTGGAAACTGTTTGACATTTAGTTTATGAAAACCCGCGACATCAAATGTGTATGTGTACACGAACATAAGAATGTCAGACTTCCTCTTGATGAGGGCTTCGCGTTCAAATTCAATGCCTTGATTGCGCCTCGCTATGCCGATTGCGTGGTTGTGATCCTCTGTAGCATAGAAGCCGCGGCCAAAATCTTTAAATAACCTTCCTCGGCCCACATCAATGGCGTCAAAATCATGTATCGTTCCATGATATAGCGTTATCATTTCTATTATGCTCTCCCTCTCGAATATCATATCACAGTTCCCGCGGGTTTTCCAGACTCTAAGAGGGATGAGACTCTAAGGATGAAAATGGATGAAAATGGTTTTGCCCATCCTACCCAAAAAGATTTTATGTAAAACGACATTTCAATTGACAAATTACATAAATTCTATACAATTGGCCTATGCTTGCGGATTATACATCTATCGCGACTCAAACCAAAACGAGGTCGATTTATACGGCAAGCCTACCAAAGCAAGCGGTTTGAAATACTTTCAAAAATAAAGTTATTTTCCGTACGGAAAATAACTTTATTTATTCCCGACTTTCTGTTATGCTGTCCGGGAGGTGACTTTTTGATGGCCAAATTGATCCCCCGCCCGGGTTTTTTGAGAAACTTAATTAACTTCCGGGAAGTTGACGTAATTAAAGTCATAACAGGAGTGCGGCGTTGCGGCAAGTCAACCTTATTTGCCTTGTATATTGAGTATCTGAAAACTCAGGGCGTTGACGAAAACCAAATAGTTCATATCAACCTTGAGGATGTGGGTATGGAGCGTTTGCGTAACTACAAAGCGCTGCACGAATTTTTGCTGGCCAAACTCCAAAAGGACAGAATGACCTACATTTTTATTGATGAGGCGGGCCGGTGCCCGGAGTTTGAGAAAGCGGTTGACAGTATCTACATCAAGAACAACACGGATGTTTATATCACCGGCTCCAATTCTGATTTGCTGTCGGGTGAGCTTGCCACCCTGCTTTCGGGACGCTATGTGGAGATTAAAATGTTACCGTTCTCGTTCGCGGAGTTTTACGCGGCGCGCGAGAGCGGCGGCAAAGCCGCGGATAAAAACCAGGCGTTTATGACCTATTTGAATACAGGCGGTTTCCCCGTTGTGGCGACTCAGCTTGAGGGCGACACAGAGCTTTCCGACCAATATTTGGAGGGTATCTACAACACCATCATCGTCAAAGACGTTGTCGCCCGTAAGGGCGTAAGCGACGTCGGGCTGCTTAAAAATATCGTCAAATATCTTTGCGGCAACGCGGGCAGCTCTATCTCAACCGCCAATATAACCAACTATATCAACAATTCCGGCAGAAGAATCACACAGAAGACGGTGGACAAATACGTCAAGGCCCTGACGGACAGCTTTTTGTTTTATAGCGTGGAGCGGTATAATATCAAAGGGAAAAACCTTCTCAAGACCCTCGGTAAATATTATATCGTTGACACCGGCTTGCGTAATCAGCTGCTTTCCTCGTCCAGCCTTGATATTGGCCATCAGATTGAAAACATTGTATATTTGGAGTTGCTCCGCCGCGGCTGCCGCGTAAACATCGGCAAGCTTGATGAGAGAGAGATTGATTTCATCGCGACAAAGC
This sequence comes from Peptococcaceae bacterium, assembly GCA_031265035.1. Classification (GTDB taxonomy): domain Bacteria; phylum Bacillota; class Peptococcia; order DRI-13; family UBA5745; genus JAISDE01. The sequence goes on from JAISDE010000070.1 coordinate 7,233, forward strand.
AAAACGCCAAGGAATATTATCAGGTGTCCCCATCCGTCCTCGACGAGGCGGTCAAAACCCGGGAGCTTGCCCCTCTCCTGAAGGTCGGCGACAATTACCCCAAATATCTTTTGACGCTTGATTTCATTACCGGGGATTACGAAGGCATAAAGCAGCTCAACTTGATTGATTGGCTGCTGCGGTGAATATTTCATCCATAAATTTGAGGCGTTGCGGCGCTCTGTGAGGTGCGATTTTGAGAGAAAAGCGATGGACGCTTAGAGGAACGCGACGAAAATTGAAATTACTGAAATCCCGGAAATACCGGAAAAGTGAGGCGTCCCGGCTTGGCGGCAAGCCCCGGGGCGGCTGGGCAAAGCCCCGGGGCCGCCTGTCCCGGCCGGCGGCGGCCCTGGAGCAGGCGCCGCTACTGGCGGCCATGGCGGCCAGGGCCGGGCAAAAGGCGGGCTTTCATACGCCGGGCCACCAAAAAGGCCGGGGGCTTTGGCCGGCCTTCGCCCAGCTTTTGGCCCAATGGGGTCCGGCCCTGGATTTGACGGAGCTGCCGGGCCTGGATGTGCTGGGCGCTCCCGCCGGCTGCATAGAGGAAAGCCAAAACGCCATGGCGGCGCTGACCGGCGCGGCGGCCACCTTTTACTTGGTCAATGGCGCCACCGCCGGGGCGGAGGCGGCCATATTGGCCCTGAGCGGGCCGGGCAGCCGAGTTTTTGTGCCGGCTCACGCGCATATTTCCGTCTATCACGGCCTGGTGCTGTCCGGCGGCCATCCCCTCATCCTGCCCTGCGAGATAGACGAGGAATGGGGATTGCCGCTGAGCGCCGCGCCTGAGCCAGCGGATTGGGCGGCTTGGGCGGCTTACGCGCCGGCGGGGCGGGAAGAGCCGCCGGCTGTAGGGCAGGGGAAAAGCGGCGGGAATCTGTGGATCACCGTCAACCCCACTTACCACGGTATCGGCGCTGATCTGGCCGGCGTCAGGGCGGCGCTGGATCAAAGGCCGGGCTGCCGGTGGCTGGTGGATGAGGCCCACGGCGTACATCTGCCCTTTCTCTCCCCGGTCACCGCCGGAGCGGCGGCGACCGGCGCCGGGCCAGCGCCCAGCGTCGGCGCGGCGTCCAGCGCCGGCTCGCCGGCGCCCAGCGCCGGCCCGGCGCCGGCAGCGGCGGCCTCGCCGGCGCTCGGCGCCGGCAGCGCCCTGCGCTGGCAGGCGCAAGCGGTGGCCCAAAGCGCGCACAAGCTGGGCGGCGGCTTCACCCAAACCGGCCTGCTCCATTGCGGCGACCGGCGGCTGGCCAAGGATTTTCGTCAGGCGATCAATATTTTGCAATCCTCCAGCCCGTCTTATTTGCTGCTGGCCTCTTTGGACGCCTGGCAGGCGTTTTTGCGGGACGACGGCCGCCGGCGGCTGGCGCTGGCCCGGGAATTGGCCCTGGAGCTGGCGGCGGCGATCCGGGGGATCGGCGGTTATCGCCTCTGGCAGGACGAATTGCCGCCGGGTACCGTCTGGGATCCCTGCAAGCTGACCCTGTCCGGCCGGGAATTGGGCCTGAGCGGCTTTCAATTGGCGGAGCTGCTGGGCCGGGATTTTGGGATAGACACAGAATTGGCCGCTGACGCCTATGTTTTGCTCTTGATCACTTTAGGGCATACCCGGCGGGATATCCGGCGGCTGGCCCAGGCGCTGCTGGCCATCAGCGACCGTTACAGCCGCCGGGGTAGGCTAAAAGAAGAACTCCGGGCAAAAGACGGGCAAGGACAAAAAAATGGATGGGGACAAAAAAATGGGCGCGTCCCAAGAGAAGGACGCGCCCTGGCAACCGCTCCGCTGTCCGCTTACCAAGCGGGGATCGCCGCCTGGTATCGCGGGGAGCAAAAAATTTTACAGCCGGAACTCAGCCCCAGAGAGGTTTTTTTCCGGCCGGGGCAGTGGGTACCCCTCCGGGAAGCGGCGGGCCGGCTGGCGGCGGCGGCGGTGGTGCCTTATCCGCCGGGGATCCCGCTGATTTATCCCGGCTGCCGGATCGGGAAGACGGCCCTTGAGGCGTTGATCCTCGGGCAAAAAGCCGGTCAGGCTTATATCGGCCTGGAAAAGCGGGGCGAGAAAAGCTTTATCTATGTCTCGGCGGAATAAATCGTTCCGGCGGCACAAGTCTTTTCGGCGGAATAAATCACCTAAATTTTGGCGAAGCCCTGCTCCAAATCGGCGATGATGTCCTCAGGGTTTTCCAGGCCGGCGGACAACCGCACCAGGCCGGCGGGGACGCAAGACGCTTCCAGTTCCTCCGGGGTGTAGGTGGAATGGGTCATGGAGGCGGGATGCTCCACCAAGGTCTCGGCGTCGCCCAGGCTGACCGCCAGGACACACAAGCTCAGATTGTCCAGCAGCTTTTCTCCCGCCGCCCGGCCGCCTTTTACCTCAAAAGCCAGCATGCCGCCAAAACGCCGCATCTGTTTTTGGGCCGCGGCGTGGTTGGGATGCTCGGCCAAACCGGGATAATAAACCCGCTCCACTTTGGGCTGGCGCAGCAAATACTCAACTATTTTTTCCGCGTTGTCGCAATGCCGCTCCATCCTGACCTCCAGTGTCTTTATGCCCCGCAGGATCAAAAAGGCCTCAAACGGCCCCAGCACAGCGCCGGTCATGTCCTTCAGCCCAAAAAAACGCACCGTCTGCATGAATTCCGCTTTGCCGCAAGCCAGGCCGGCGATCACATCACCGTGGCCGTTGAGATATTTGGTGGCGGAATGCACCACGACGTCGCAGCCCAGCGGCGCTGGCCGCTGCAAATAGGGCGTGGCGAAGGTATTGTCGCAAACGATCATGATCTTGGGGTTATATTTATGCGCTGTCGCGGCGATAGCCGGAATGTCGATGACCTTTAAATTGGGATTGGCGGGGGTCTCCATATAGACCAGGGCTGTGTTTTCCCGCAGCGCCCGCTGTAAATTAGCCGGGTCGGATAAATCAACGAAGGTCACTTCCACGCCGTAACGGGTGATCCCATGCTCCAGAAAAGCGAAGGTACAGCCATACAGCGTGATATCAGCCACAATATGAGCGCCGGCCGCGGCGATAGACCAGATTACCGCGGTAATGGCGCCCATGCCGGAAGAAAAGGCCACCGCCGCCTCGGTTTGCTCCAGCAAGGCCACCCGTTCTTCCAGGGCGGCGACAGAAGGGTTGCCCAGGCGGGAATAAATATAGCCCTTTTCCTCACCGGCAAAGCGTTTACCGCCCTGATGGCAATTGTCAAACACGAAGGTAGCGTTTTGGTAGATCGGCACATTTAGCGCCCCGCAAGGGTTTTGATGCCTTTCCCCGCCATGGATCGCTTGGGTGCCAAAACCGGTCGCTGCCGTTTTCATAGGTTTTCATCTCCTTTGATTGGGTTTCTTCTTTTGATTATTTTTGTTCTTCTGAATATTTTTATTCTTTTTGGTTATTTTGGTTGTATTTTGAAACGATATTAGGTAAAATAAGTTTGTTATCTTCCATGTTTTTGTTGTTCGTTATCGACTGTATTTTTGTTGTTCGTTATTGCCCGTGTTTTTGTTGTCAACTATCCCCCGTGTTTTTGTTATTTCCCCGGTGGGCTCGATTTTTTTGGAGGTACGGAATGACTTTGCTTCAATTGCGTTATCTGGCGGAGATCGCGGAATGTGGTTCGATCAACAAAGCCGCCAAAAATCTCTTTGTTTCTCAGTCCGGAATCAGCAGCGCTATTCGGGAGCTGGAGGAGGAGCTGGGCGCCGTCCTTTTCGCGCGCAACAATAAAGGCGTGGAATTTACCGACGAGGGGCGACGCTTTTTCGCCCTGATCCAGCCGATCCTGGAGCAGGAAAAGAAGATCCAAAAACTTTACGCGGGCAAAAATGGCCGCCCCGCCTCCCGGCTAAGGGTCAGCGCCCATCATTATCCCTTTGTGTCCCAAGCCTTCGCCCTGTATCTGCAATCTGTCGAGCAAACCCGAGGCAAGTACGATTTGCGCCTGCGGGAAACCAATACTTATTACATCATCGAGGACGTGGCGGGGGGCGCCAGTGATTTGGGCATCCTGTTCTTGTCCAATGTCATCGAGGTCTTTATCCGGCGGCTGCTGGCCAGCCGGGGGTTGACCTTTCATTTTCTGAAAGCGGTCACGCCCCACGCTTTTATGCGTAAGGGGCACCCCCTGGCCGGCCGAGCGCCTTTGGAGGTCAGGGACTTGAATGATTACCCCTTTGTCGCCTTCGATCAGGAACGGGCGGCCTCCCTGAATTTTTCCGAGGAAATGGCCCTGACCGGCTTCGATCCGCCGCAAAAGCTGATTTCCCTCAGCGATCGCCACAGCTGTTATGATGTTATGGCCGGCTCGGACGCCATCTCTATCGGTACCGGTTTGCTGCCGGCGGGCTTTCATCACCCGGATGTGATCGCGGTGCCCATCAAAAGCCCCGGCGATCAGATCAAATTGGGCTGGATCTGGAAAGAGGATTTACCCTTTTCCCAGGAAGCGGAGCAGTTTCTGGGTTTGCTGGAGAGCTGCTTGGCCAGTTTGAGTTGAGCGCCGCGCGTCCGCGCGCTGTGAGCCGACGCTGGGAACCGGCGCTGGGTTGCCGGCGCTAGGCGCCGCCACCGCCGCCCCCCGCCGACTCAGACCCGCAGGCCGTCGGCAGCGCTCTCCTTGATTGGCACATCGTCCGAGGACGTTCCCGACTGCCAGTTCCAGGGATGTTTGCGGATGAAGCCGTCGGCGAAAGGCACAAAGATCGAAAGCAAGGCGAAAACGCCCAACAGATAAGGATACCACAAGGCGGTCAGCAGCTGAAAGGGATTGACCAGCCCGGCGGTCAGCCCGCAGCCGATCAGCACCTGGGCGCCATAGGGCACAATGCCTTGAAAGACGCAGGACCAGGTATCCAGCAAGGAGGCGCTGCGCCGGGGATCCACATGATACTGATCGGAAATGCCCTTCGCGATGGAGCCGGTGATGACGATAGCCACCGTATTGTTGGCGGTGGCCATATCCGCCATGGACACCAGGCCGGCGATGCCAATCTCCGCCGAGCGTTTGCCGGTCACCTTGGACTGGATTTTCTGCAAGATCCAAAGCAGGCCGCCGTTTTGGGTCACCATCTCGGAGAGGCCGCCGGTGAGCATAGAGAGCAGAAAGATCTCAAACATCCCCACAAAGCCGTCGTAGATCGTCTTGACGCTGCCCAGCAAGGCCAGTTCCCCGCTGACTATCCCGATCACCAACGCGATCAGGATGCCGGAGGTCAGGGTGACAAAGACGTTCAACCCCGACAGGGACAGCACCAGAATCCAAAGATAGGGGATAATATTCACAACGCTGTAAGACAGCTCGCCCAAGGGCACAGCGTTGTCCGGCCGGCCAAACAACAGTAAAAGCACCACAGTTATTAGTGAAGCGGGCAAGGCGATCAGGAAATTGACCCGGAATTTGTCCCGCATCGCCACGCCCTGGGTTCGGGTCGCCGCTATGGTGGTGTCGGAAATCATGGACAGGTTATCCCCAAACATAGCGCCGCCCACCACGGCGCCCATCATCAGCACCATATTGAGGTCAGCCTTGGACGCCACCTCCACAGCTATGGGGCCGATGGCGGTGATGGTGCCCACAGAGGTGCCGGCGGCCAGGGAAAGAAAGGCGGCGATCACAAACATCCCCGCCGTAATATATTGGGCGGGGATAATGGAAAGCCCTAAATTGGCGGTGGATTCCACGCCGCCCATGGCCTTCGCCACAGCGGCGAAGCCGCCGGCCAGCAGATAGATACAGCACATGGTCATGATGTTGCTGTCGCCGCAGCCGGCCAAAAATTGATCGAACTTGTGATCGATCGTCCCCTTAAACATTATAAACGCTACAATAATACCCACGATAACCGCGATAGGAGCCGGAACCTGATAAAAGGCCATTTCCATACCCGTGATTTGCAGAATGATGCCGGCGCCCAGATAAACTATGATAAATACAAGAAAAGGGATCAAAGCGCTGCCGCGAGGCTGGATGGGTTGAAGATGCTTTTCTGACGAACTCATTTTACTCCTCCTTTACGCACTTCGTATTTACGCGCCAGGCCCGTAGCCACAGGCGCGGCGCCGCGCTGCCCGTCTCCCCCGTCAAACAGCGCCATGTTCGGGAACCTGGGTGTTTTTCGATATGGTTCCCGAATTTACTATACCACAAAAAGCCGGCGCCTGGTATTTCATAAACCAGGCAACGGATATCGAAAAAAACTATAATAACGGCAAATAGCAAA
>JAISDE010000073.1 GCA_031265035.1 Peptococcaceae bacterium
GGGGTGGCGATTCTCACCTCTTTGGGGACTTGGGGGCTGCCGCAGATGGTGCATAAGTTTTACACCATCAAAAGTGAGAAGGCGGTCAGCGCCGGCGCCGCGATTTCCACCGTTTTCGCCGTCGTGATTTCCGGCGGCTGCTATTTCCTGGGCGGTTTCGGCCGGCTGTTTGATCACCCGACGCTACATAACGCTCAGGGCGGCATGATTTATGACGGTATTATCCCCTTCATGCTTTCATCTTTGTCGGACTTCCTGATTGGGATCGTGATTATGCTGGTGCTGTCAGCCTCTATGTCCACCCTGTCGGCGCTGGTGCTGACCTCCAGCTCATCCCTGACGCTGGATTTCCTCAAGGCGACAGTAATGAAGAAAATGGGCGAGGGGACGCAGCTGTTGGTTATGCGCCTGCTCATCGTGTTTTTCATCTTGATCTCGGTGCTGCTGGCCCTGAATCCGCCGGCTTTCATCGCGCAATTGATGGGGATTTCCTGGGGCGCGTTGGCCGGCTCGTTTTTGGCGCCCTTTCTCTATGGCCTCTATTGGAAAAAGGTGACCCGCGCGGCCGTTTGGGCGAGCTTCGCCGCCGGCGTGGGCATTACCGTCTCCAATCTTTTCTTCCATTATATCGCCTCCCCCATCAATGCCGGCGCCTTTGCCATGCTGTTTGGGTTGGTGTTGGTGCCGTTGGTCAGCCTGTTTACCCAAAACCCGGATTGCCAGACGATAAACACCACCTTCGCCTGCTATGAGGAAGAAGTGATGGTGCCAAAGCGGGTGGCCCTGCCGGTAACGCCGGGCGTGGCTGGCGTGGTGGGCGCGCCGGGAGCGGCGGGCGTGCCGGGAGCAGTGGCCCTGCCGGGAGCGCGGGCAGCACAGGCAGCGTCGGGAACGCCGGGAGCGGCGACAGCGCGGGCAGCGTCTGCCGCGGGCGACGCCGACAGGAAGGGGAAATAAGCGATGCGGATCCTGCTCACCGGCGAAAACGGCTATATCTCAACCCAGCTGCGGCATTGGTTGGAAAAAAAAGAGGACATCAGCGCTGTGGACACCCTGGGACTCAGAGATGAGGGCTGGCTGGGCAGGAGCCTGAGCGGCTATGATTGCGTCGCGCATCTGGCGGCGTTGGTTCATACAAAAGAAAAGCCGGCGCTGGCGGCGGCGTATGAGCGTGTCAATACGGCGCTGACCTGTCGGCTGGCGGCAAAGGCCAAAAGGGACGGCGTCGGGCAGTTTGTCTTTCTCAGCACCAGCGCCGTGTATGGCCAGGAAAGCGTTCTGGGCCAGCCGGTGCTGATTGATCAAAACACGCTGCCGGCGCCGAGAAGCTTGTACGGCAAAAGCAAATGGCAGGCGGAAAAGGGCCTGGCGCCGCTGGCGGGCGAGGATTTCCGCCTGGCGGTGATCCGGCCGCCCATGGTGTACGGGCCGGGCTGCCCCGGCAATTACGCCGCCTTGCGGCAGCTGGTTTTCCGGCTGCCGGTCTGGCCGGCGTGGGAGAACCAAAGGAGCCTGATTTACATTGGCAATCTGTGCGAGCTGATTTATTTGGTGATCGCCGGCCGGCGGGAAGGGGTATTTATGCCCCAAAACCGGGAATACGTCTCCACCGCGGCGCTGGCGCGGGCCATAGCGGAGCGGCGGCGGATCAAGCTGCGGCAAACCAAGCTGTTGAACCCGGCCCTTTGGCTTTTGGGCAAAAAGGCGGCGAAAGCCTTCGGCAACTGGACTTATGACCAAAATCTGTCCGGCTGCTTTGACTGGCGTTATTGCCTGTTTGATTTTCCGACGTCGATTGAGGCGACGGAACAAGGCTGGGAGGAAAATTAAACCTATCAGTAGCTGACACGCGCTACTAGCCAGGGAGTGTTGAGAGATGGAACAGCGGCACAAAGCGGCGATGGCCCGCGTCCTTGACGGGCTGCTGGGCGCCCGCTCCTTTGCCGGTCGGGTGGTATTTTTATTTGGGCATTGCAACGCCACCGAGGCGATGGCGGATTATCTTCTGGCTCAGGGGGTCGTTCCCGCCGCTATTCTCGACAATAACGAGGCTAAGCGGGGGCTATCCTACCGCGGGATACCGATCGGGCCGCTGGAAATTGTTCTGGCCCGCGTTGCCGGCAACATCGGCGCCCATGGCAGCGCCGACGACTGTGTCGACAGCGGCGACAGCATTGTCCTCATCGCTACCCGCTTTTTCGCGCCCATGTCCGCGCAGCTCAGGCGGCTTGGTTACGGCGGCGAGATCGTTCAAGTGGTGGAGTACAACTCCTTCGCCGAATACTCGTTGTCCGACGAGACGCTGGGGCGCCAAAAGGCGCTGGTACGGGAAGGAGTGAAAATCCTTGAGCGCGTACGGGCAAAATACCCTGCCGCCCATCTGGTGGTCTGCCCCCACAACCCTCTGGGCGACGTTTATTGGGCTCTGGCCTTTCTGCCCGCCTATCTCTCCCAGCGCGGTATTGACGAGGTCGTCGTCGCTGTAGTCGGGGGCGGCTGCCGTCAGGTCGCCGATATGTTTGGCGTCGCGAATATAGTGACCCTGGAGCCGGACACCATGGACGCGCTGACGCGGGCGATTGTCTTCACTGGGGCGGACAACTGTATAATAGCGCACCACGACCGACCCTACACCGACAACATTATCAAATACCTGGACAAGCATTTCCTGTCCTTCATTGATTACTATCGCCGTCTCGTCTACGGCTTGTCTCAGGACACCGAGCCGGCGCCGCCGGTGGGCGCGCGGGAGTTTGACAATAGGTCGGGCCTCAGGCAAGGCCAGACTGCGATTATAGCGCCATACGCGAAAAGCGTCACGCGGCCGCCGGACGCTTTTTGGGAGGGGCTGGCGGCGGCCTGGCGGGACAAAGGCTATCTTGTCCTCACCAATGTCAATGCAGGCGAGGAACCGATCAAAGGGACGATGCCCCTCGCTCTGCCCCTCGATCAAATGGTGAGCGCCGCCGAGTACGCCGGCGTATTTATCGGCCTGCGGAGCGGCCTGTGCGATATCGTCCATACAGCCCGGTGCCGCCGGATAGCCGTGTTTACCGACTGCTATTATAGCACCACGCCGCACAAGATAGCGGACTTTTTCGCGCTGCCGGGCTGGGAGAGCGTTATTTACGGGGACAGCCCCGTCTAAAAGAAAGGATGTAACTCATGGAGCTTATCGATCTTGGCGGCCATAACCACCTCGTCCAGCGCGAACACAAACGCTGGAGCGTTAAACACGGTGCTATACCGCTTTTTTGAGGCAACCTCCGACGATCCAGCCCGCCACTCCCCAGGCAGCGTGTCATACCCGTATTTGATAGCGGCGCGGAGCAATTCTTCCGATATGCCGCTGTAGACTTTATGGCCCATGCCATCGCACAAAGGGTCATAGTAAATGACATGCCCCGCTGTGGCCAGCCCGCCCAATACAACCTGTTTCTCAATATATCGCCGCTGTAGTTCTTGATAATGAGCAGCGCGCCCTTGCTGCCGACGGACTCTCTGATGGCCTGATAGACCTGTATCTGAGAGGGTGACGCGAATACGTCGCCGCATACCGCGGCGTCCAGCAGCCCTGTCCCGATAAATCCGGCGTGGGCCGGCTCGTGCCCGCTACCCCCGCCGCGTCGTCAGGGTGCGCGATCAGGAGAGCCGACGTTCCAAACGTCTTTACAAAATAGCCAAGATTCAGAAGCTCGTCCTCATCCTGAACATACTTTGTTGGGCAGATAAATGCTTTTCTCATAATTATTGTCCTTTTCTGATATTTTTTCTTAATGGATCCATATATTACATATAAGAAATATGAGAATGTTACTCCGGCTGTGTATCGCAAGTATTTTTTGGAGGAAAATGTGTCGATGCCGTTATTTATGCCGTGAAGCGCCGGAGCCTGACTTTGAGGCGAGCCGCCGGCGCGTAAAAATTTTCAAAAAATTTACCCAAAAAAATTTTTTTCGCGTTTCGCGAAAAAAGCTTGACATGCCTGCTGGGATATGGTAATAATATTAGATGCGACTTACGAGATCGGGAGGGCATTTTTTGCCGTCGCGGCGAGAGGTATGGCCGTAAATTCAAGGTTTTTCCGGGATTTTGGGCATATGTCAGACCGGCGGCGCGGTCGTTTTGCGGCTGATTTTCCCAGGAACAATTTTACGGGTTGGTGAATGATTCCAAATTGAACAGGCAAGGGCAACCTTTGATATAAAGATTAGCAAGCAAGGAAACCCTCCTTGCTATTATGTGTTTATAGAGTTGAGGACGATAACGCGGGTCGGCGGCCCGGCTTGAGGGCAGGGGGCGCGGACGGCTTGCCGCGGCTGGCGGGATGGCGGAACAAATAGCGGGGAAATACCAAGAAATTGCTGAGGGGTGAGGGATTGATGGTGCAGCTTGCGGCAGTCAGCCAATATGAACGAAAGAGTTTCGCCCGAATCAGGGAAGTTCTGGAAATGCCAAACCTGATTGAGGTACAGCAGAATTCCTACCGTTGGTTTTTGGAAGTGGGCATCCGGGAGATATTTCAGGACATCTCACCCATCCAGGATTTCACGGGAAATCTGGTGCTGGAATTTATCGATTATAGCCTGGGTGAGCCAAAGTGGCAGGTGGAGGAATGCAAGGAGCGGGACGCGACTTACGCGGCTTCCCTGCGGGTCAGGGTGCGCCTGATCAATAAGGATACCGGCGAGGTCAAGGAGCAGGAAGTTTTCATGGGGGATTTCCCCTTGATGACGGAAAAGGGCACCTTCATTATCAATGGCGCCGAGCGGGTAATCGTCAGCCAGCTGGTGCGCTCACCGGGGGTATATTATGGCGAGATGATGGATCCCAGCGGCAAAAAGCTGTTTACCGCCACGATGATCCCCAACCGGGGCGCCTGGCT
>JAISDE010000182.1 GCA_031265035.1 Peptococcaceae bacterium
TGTCGCTCAATATCTTCCGGGCATTGGGGGGAGGGCTGAATAGACACCCGCAAAATCTGTTTTTCTGTATTATTCCTCGGCAGGTAATTGTCACCGCCGCGAATCAGTGATAAAATATGGCGTAGCATGAATTATTGAATTGAGGAAGGTGATTTTATGAAAGTTGGCATCAATGGTTTTGGCCGCATCGGCCGGTTGGCTCTCTGGTCGTCGCTGGGGAAGACTGGCGCGGATTTTGTGGCGGTGAACGATTTGACCGATACCAAGACCCTGGCCCATCTATTGAAGTACGACTCCATCCACGGCAAATTTCCCGGCGAGGTCTCTTATACCGACGACGCCATTGTGGTCAATGGCAAGACGATCAAAGTTTTCGCCAAGCCCAACCCCGCCGATCTGCCCTGGCGGGATCTTGGCGTAGAGCTGGTAGTGGAGTCTACCGGACGGTTTACCGACGCGGAAAAGGCCAAGGCCCATTTGGGGGGATCGGTAAAGCGGGTAATCATTTCCGCCCCGGCCAAAGGTGAGGATATCACCATTGTGATGGGCGTCAATGAGGACAAGTTCGATCCCGCCCGTCATTTTATTATTTCCAACGCGTCCTGCACCACCAACTGCTTGGCGCCGGTGGCCTGTGTCCTGCACAAAAATTTCGGTATCAAAGAGGGCTTGATGACCACGATCCACGCCTATACCAACGATCAAAAGATTCTGGATCTCCCGCACAGCGACTTGCGGCGGGCCAGGGCGGCGGGCATATCCATTATCCCCACGACCACCGGCGCCGCCAAGGCTGTGTCCAGGGTCTTGCCGGAGCTGGAGGGCAAATTAAACGGCATGGCCTTCCGGGTGCCCACCGCTTTCGCCTCGGTGGTGGATTTGACCGTGACGCTGGAGCGGGATACCACCGCCAAGGAGATCAACGCCAAATTGCGGGAGGCCGCCGAGACCACCATGAAGGGTTATCTGGACTACACCGACGAGCCGTTGGTTTCCGTCGATTTTTCGGATAATAACTGTTCCTCCATTGTGGACGGCCTTTCCACGATGATGATCGGCCCCCGGATGGCGAAGGTAGTCTCCTGGTACGACAACGAATGGGGCTATGCTAGCCGCATAGCGGATCTGGCCGCTTATATCGACGCGCATAGCTAAAGGCGGTAAAAAACGAAAACGGTACGACAATAAAAAACCGCGCGCCTTCTCAACAGACGCGCGGCTTTTTATTGTCTTTTATTGCCTTTTTATTGCCTTTTTATTGTCGTACCGTTTTACCATCGTAACCGTTTCTACATAAACAAGGGGGCGAACACCAGGGCCACAATGGTCATCAGCTTGATCAGGATGTTGATGGAGGGGCCGGAGGTATCCTTAAAGGGATCGCCTACCGTGTCGCCGTTTACCGCGGCGGCGTGAGCGTCGGAGCCTTTGCCGCCGTAATTGCCCTGCTCAATGAACTTTTTGGCGTTGTCCCAGGCGCCGCCGGCGTTGGCCATCATCACCGCCAGGATGAAACCGGAAGCCGTGGCGCCGGCCAGCAGGCCGCCCAGGGCCTCTTTGCTCCACAGGCCCACAACGACCGGAATCACCACCGCCATGACGCCGGGAATGATCATTTCCTTGATTGCGGCGGCGGTGCTGATGCTGACGCAAGTAGCGTAGTCAGGCTTGCTGGTTCCTTCCATGATACCGGGGATGGATTTGAATTGGCGCCGGACTTCCTCGATCATCTGGCCGGCGGCCCGACTGACGGCGGACATGGTCATGGCCGAGAACAGGTAGGGCAGCATAGCGCCGATAAACAAGCCGGCCACCACCAGGGGCCTCATCAGGGACATATTCTCAATGGGCATCCCCACGGCGGTGGTGTAGGCGGAAAACAGGGACAGGGCCGTGAGGGCGGCGGAACCGATGGCGAAGCCCTTGCCCACGGCGGCGGTGGTATTGCCCACCGCGTCCAGGTTATCGGTGATCTGCCGGACGTTCTCATCCAGGCCGGCCATCTCCGCTATGCCGCCGGCGTTGTCCGCCACCGGCCCGTAAGCGTCCACCGCCACCACCATGCCGGTGGTGGAGAGCATACCCACAGCGGAGATAGCGATGCCGTAAAGCCCGGCGAACTGATAAGAGAGAATGATGGCGATTACCACGCAAAGCACCGGCAGGGCGGTGGACATCATGCCCTGTGCCAGGCCGGAAATGATATTAGTGGCGGTGCCGGTTTGGGAGGAACGGGCGATTTCCTGCACCGGCTTAAAATCGCCGGAGGTATAATACTCGGTAATTTTGCCAATCAGCACGCCGGCCACCAGGCCCACCACGCAGGCGATAAAGGCGCCGAAGGAATCCACATCCGAACCGCGCAGGAGAAAATTACAGAGAAAATAGATGGCGACAAAGGTGATCACCGCCGCCGCCATCGTGCCGGTATTCAAGGCCCGGGCCGCTTTGCCGCTGTCTTTGGTTTTGACGAAAAAAGAGCCGATGATACTGGCGACGATCCCGGCGGCGGCGATCATGAAAGGCAGGATCACGGCGCCGGCGCCCAGGCCCAGCGCGGCGCCCAAGGCCATGGTGGCGATGATTGAGCCGACGTAGGACTCAAACAAATCGGCGCCCATACCGGCCACATCGCCTACATTGTCGCCCACATTATCCGCGATTACCGCCGGATTGCGGGGATCATCCTCGGGAATGCCGGCCTCTACCTTGCCTACCAGGTCGGCGCCCACATCGGCGGCCTTGGTGTAAATACCGCCGCCCACTCGGGCAAACAAGGCTATAGAACTGGCGCCCAAGGCAAAGCCGTTGATGACCGAGGGCTGGTCGGGAAAAATCATACAGACTACGCTCAACCCGATCAGGCCCAGGCCCACCACGGACATGCCCATCACGGCGCCGCCGGAAAAGGCGATATTCAGCGCGGTGTTGGCGCTTTCCCGGGCGGCGGCGGCGGTTCGCACATTGGCCTTGGTGGCCACGTTCATGCCGATATAACCGGAGCCGACGGAGCATACGGCGCCAAGGATGAAAGCCACCGCTGTTGACGGCTGCAGGCTGTCGGCGCCCGGCGTCATGAAGCCTACGATAGAAATCAAGGCGGCTACAGCGATCACAAATATCACCAGGGTTTTATACTCACGGAACAGAAATGCCATCGCGCCCTCGTGAATGGCGGCGGCGATCTCTTTCATCTTGTCTGTGCCGTCGTCCATCTTGCCGATCTTACTGGCCAGATAGAAGGCGAACAGCAAGGCGGCTACGCCCGCGGCGCCACCAATCAACAACAGTCGTGTGTCCATGGTTGATAATTCCTCCTTAACGCGTCACGGCGTATACCGTTTAATGGGGTTTATTGTATTGTTATGATAAAATACACAAGAGGAGCGTCAGCGCCAAAAAGCCTATAGCGCAGCCGGTGGAGATTTTGCTGAGTAACTCGTCCAAGCCTTTTTTGCTGCCGCCAAACAGTGATTCCGCCCCGCCGGCGATACTGCCCAACCCCGCGGAGCTGCCGGATTGCAGCAAAACCGTAGCGATCAATCCGACGCACGATATTATCTGCAAAACCAACACGAAGATTCTCATATCCCGCAAACTTCCTTTCTTCATTAAATTTCCGGATCTCAAACTTCCAAGTTACCAAATCCCAAGCTCTGGAGAAATCCAAACATCGGATGTATTTTATCATAAGCATTGGTGGGATACAATGCCTTTTTCCGCATCTTTACGCTTCCTTAATTCCCTGAATCCCCAAAAATGGAAGGCATATCCCGTTTGCCGTAAAGGATTCTGGCTATGCTTACGACGGGCTCATCCTCATCGACAAGATAAAACAGCAGGAAGTTTCCGATAACGGCGTAGCGGTAGCCTTCTGAACTCAGCTTCTCGTAATGATAAAGTGGGAACATATAGGGATACTCGCGGAGCGAACCGAGTTTCTCGTTTACCGCCTTGTAAAAATTTTCGGCGGCTTGCGGATTGCCCAGATCGTAACTTATATATCTGATGATTTCGTCAAGGTCAGCGGCGGCCTGTTCCGAGAATTTAACCGTGAAAGCCATATTTGTCGCTTAATCGCGCCATGACAACACCAGCGTCGATTACCTTTCCCGCCTTAATTTGCTCCGCGCCGACGCTAAGCTTTTCGCGCAATTCCTCTCCGCTTCTCACTATCGCGCTTTCCGGCGCCAAGGGTATTTTAACGTCAAAAGGCAGGCCGCCGACAAGAGTGATTTGATGAAGGAGCATATTTACGGCTTCGGCTATGGACAATCCGAGCAGATCAAGGGTTTTTTCCGCTCTTAACTTAACCCCATCGTTTACGCGAATATGCAGGGTTTCATTTTTAATCATACAATACCACCTCGCAGATAATGTATCACATTTCGTATGCGAAATCAATGCGTTTCAGAGGGAACGCGGATGTTGCGGAGGGGCGGGGAAGGGTGCTATAATGTTAGGCAGTGTACCAGACACTACCAGGCACTGCTAGATACTACTAGACACCAGTAATAAATAAATTTCGCTGATTTGGCGTTGGCGCGCCGGGGATGATACGTTAGGCGGCGCGGGGCGGTGGAGGCGCGGTGAGTGGGTTTTGAGTTTTTAGAGGCGCCCCAAAAGCTGGGGGAAGCCTGCGGGGTATTCGGCGTCAGCCTGAGGGAGAATGAGGGCGCCGGCCTGGTATACAACGCCTTGTTGGCTTTGCAGCACCGGGGGCAGGAAAGCGCCGGCATAGCCGCGCTGGTGGATCGGTCGATCCGCTATCACAAAGCCCAGGGATTGGTCAGCGAGGTTTTTGGCGCCGAGGGCATGGCGGCCCTGCCGGCGTCGCCCATGGCTATCGGCCATGTGCGCTATTCCACCACCGGCGGCGACAGCCGGGAAAACGCCCAGCCCATGGTGAAAGAGTATCTCCGGGGCCGGATCGCCGTGGCGCATAATGGCAATATTATCAACGGCGGCGAGATCCGGGATGAGTTGATCAAGCGGGGCTGCGATTTTACGGCGACCACCGACAGCGAGATCATAGCCACCCTGATCGCTTATGAGGCTCTGTCCTGCGGGACAATTGAGGAAGCGGTAGGCTGGGCGGCCAAACGGCTGCGGGGCGCTTTTTCCCTGGTGGTGCTGTCCAGCCAAAACAAGCTGATCGCTTTGCGGGATGGCTGGGGCTTTCGGCCCTTGTGCCTGGGGGAGGGCCCTTTGGGCAAGGCGGTGGCTTCCGAGAGCTGCGCCTTGGAAAGCGCCGGTTTTGAGTTGAGCCGGGATCTGCGGGCCGGGGAGATGGTGGTGATCGACGGCGGGCAGAACGCGACCAGCTCCCAGGTGCTGACGGCGGAGCGCCAGGGCCTGTGCATTTTTGAGTTTGTCTATTTCGCCCGGCCGGACTCGGTGATCGACGGTCTCAGCGTCTATCAGGCCCGTTTTCAAGCGGGGCGGATTCTGGCCAGGGAATATCCGGTGGACGCCGACGTGATCTGCGGCGTGCCCGACAGCGGGCTGGAGGCCGCCCAAGGCTACAGCGCCGCCAGCGGCATCCCTTTTGTCAGCGCCTTTTTGAAAAACCGGTATATCGGCAGGAGCTTTATTTCTCCCACCCAGCGCCAGCGGGAGGCGGCGGTGCGCCTGAAGCTGAATCCCCTGAAAGTCAATGTGGCGGGTAAACGGATTGTGCTGATCGACGACTCCATCGTCCGGGGCACTACCAGCGCCCGGATCATCAAAAGCCTGAAGGAGGCCGGCGCCCGGGAGATTCATTTGCGGATTTCCTCCCCACCCTTTCGCCACACCTGTCATTTTGGCACGGATATTGACGATGCGGACAGTCTGATCGCCAATCAGCTCTCGCCGGCGGCGCTGCGGGAGAGGATCGGGGCGGACAGCTTGGGCTATATCAGCGTAGAGGGATTAAAAGAGGCTTGCGATGGCTGCGCCATGGCGTTTTGCGTGGGCTGCTTCAATGGGGAATACCCCCTGGCGGCGCCGGCGGGGAAGAAAAATCAGTTCGAGAGCTGAGGAAGGAGCGGGCATGACGGAGCAAGCCTATTTGACCCTGGCCGACGGGCGGGTCTTTCAGGGGCGCGCCTTTGGGGCGCGGGGCGAGGTGACCGGGGAGGTGGTGTTTACCACCGGCATGACCGGTTATCTGGAGACA
>JAISDE010000234.1 GCA_031265035.1 Peptococcaceae bacterium
AAAGAAATAGCGCCAATAGTATTAATAATAGCGGTAATAATGGTAACAGCATAAGCGAATTGAAAGGGGCGAAAGGGTTGTGGGCGTACTCGCGGTTTATGACACAGTCGGCATCCAGAATTACATCTTCGGCTCAAACAAGCTGGCGGAAAACGTTGGCGGATCGAAGTTGGTCGCCGACGTTTTTCGGGATGTTTTGCCGGGGATCATGCGGCGATTTGAGCCGAGCCTGCCGGAATGGCGGGACGGGGGGCCGCTGCGGCCCGGGGCGCGGGCCGAGATTATCTATCAGGGCGGTGGCAACGCCTACGCCGCTTTCGCGGACGGCGACACCTTCCAGGCCGCGACGAAAGCCTTTTTGATAGAGGTAAACAAGGCCGCGCCGGGTATCGGGATCGCGGCGGCGGCGCTGGAGACGGATTTTGGGGATACCTACAAATCCGATTTTGAGAAGCTGAATAAGCGGCTGATTATTGTCAAAGGCGGCTTTAACGCGCCGGTATTGGACAGGAGCCAGCCGATTACCAAGCAGTCCGGCAGAACGGGTCTGCCCGTCAGCGCGCGGGACGGCGATGAGTTCCTGAGCGAGAGTCAGGTGAGAAAGCGGGAGCGCTACCGGGATTATTGTGAGCGAGAGCGAAAAAGCGATCTGCGGGATTTTGACGAGCTGGCTTGGGAAAAAGGCTCGGACAGCCTGATCGCCATTGTTCACGCGGACGGCAACAATATGGGGAAGCGGATCAAAGAGTTTATGGGGCAGGAGAGATTTCGGGATTATGCCGGGGCTGTCCCCGAGATACGGAGACTGTCGGTGGCCATCGACGACTGCTACAGGTCGGCCAGGGAGGATACTGTCGCGGCTTTCAGGTCGGCGTACGCCGACTATATAACGGCGAGGGAGGGTGAGAGTTCGGGCAAAACCCGTCATAGCAAAACGCCGATTCTGGAGATTATCGGCGACGGCGATGATACCACGCTGGTGCTGGGCGGGCATTTCGCCATTGATTTCGCGGCGCGGCTGCTGCGGGAAATCGAGGGGCGGCCGGATCCCTTTGGGCGCGGGGAGAGGCTTACCGCCTGCGCCGGAGCGGTTATTTTCCACAGCCATTATCCTTTCTCGGAGGCGTACAAGCTGGCGGAGGAGCTTTGCGCCAGCGCTAAAAAACCGTCTCGGGAGCGGGAAGGCTCCTATATCGACTTCCACCTGCACCAGTCGGGCAATGTGGCGGGATTGCGCCAACTCAGGGAACGCCAGTATACGGTTGACGGGAAAACCATTTTGCGCCGCCCGTGGCGGGTCTCGGCGGGCGGTGAGGCTGATTGCCCGAGTTTCCGATGGTTTGAGGAAAGCGTCGGCGAGATCAAAGGGATATCCCGCAACAAGACCAAAGCTATCCGTAACGCTATCGGCGCCGGGGACGGCGCGGCCCGGCTGGCGATCAATCGTCTGCGAGGGAAGAAACCGCCCGAGTTTCCCTTGGGGCCGGAGCGAGACAGGGAGGGCAATGTTGGGATGAGCGAATATGCCCCGTTATTCGATATTTTGGATGTTTACGACACTTGTGAGAATTTGTTGAGCCAGGAAAGCGCCGGAGCGGCGAATGTAGGCAAGGAGAATGCAGGTAAGGCGAGCGCCGGGACAGGGGGGAACGGCCAATGAGAGAAAATAAGATCTTAAAAGTCACTTTGCTTTCCGACCTTTGCCCGGCCTCGGGCGACGGTTTCGCCGGCTCCGTGGATACCGACGTGTGTTTTGACGATCTTGGCCTGCCTTATATTCCGGGCAAGCGGCTCAAGGGCTGCCTGCGGGAAAGCGGTCTGGAGATTGTCAGCGTTGATGGGAGTTATGGGGACGTATTCGCCAAGCTTTTTGGCGAGACCGGGAAATTGGCGCCGGGCGCGCTTAATGTGGGGAATGGGCGGCTGGAGGGTTATAGCGGCATTGTCGGGAAAATCGGGGGCGCCCATCCCTCGGAGTTGGCGGAAATTTACACAAGCGTTCGCTCCCGCACGAAAATGGAGGGGGGCAAAGCGGCGCCGGGCACGCTCCGGGCCGCCCGGGTGCTGAATAAGGGGCAAGTGTACGAGTT
Source organism: Peptococcaceae bacterium (assembly GCA_031265035.1). Taxonomy (GTDB): domain Bacteria; phylum Bacillota; class Peptococcia; order DRI-13; family UBA5745; genus JAISDE01. Next base: position 2,091 of record JAISDE010000234.1, read on the forward strand.
CTCCATCTCCCTGACCGATGATACTTACGATTTTTTCGCGATGTGCGCTGGCGCCCTCCGCTCAATGGGGCTGAACCGCTCCCGGGGGCTGGGCGAGATTGGCTGCGCCGTAGTTGACGGCGGGGCGAGAGACGGCGCGGTCTTGAGCGTTTACGATTACGGCGATCAGACGACTCAAAAAGCGTTTTCTTACGGGATTGAGCTGCTGGAGCCGGTGATCGCGGCGGAGCGGGGCGGCAGGCCCCTTGGCTGTGAGGATTATATTTTCGGTAGCGCTGTCCTGGGCGCTTTCGCGGCCCGTTATATTGAGAAACGGGGCTTGCCGCTGGATAATGCCTACAAGGACGCCGATTTCAGGCGGATATTCCTGGACGGCGGGGTCGTTTTCACGGCGGCGCTGCCTTACGAGGCGGGTGTCGTCTTTTATCCCGCCCCCAGGACGCTGAAAACCGACAAGCTGGGCCAGAGGCTCGCGGATGAGTCCGTTGGCGTCGGTGATGAGACGGACGGGGAAAACCCGATCTGTAAAATGTTGGGCGGGTTTGTGTCCGTTGACGCCGGTATAGTCAGGCGGCGCCAGCCGGGGAAGACGATGTTTATTCACCACGCCAGGCCCGCCGACAAGGGCCTGGGTCATGCGGGCGAAAGCGGCGGCGAGCTGTTCGCTTATGAGGCGCTGGCTGACGGGCAGATGTTCGCCGGTAGCGTTATCGGCGGCGAGAGTGACTTGCGGCTGCTGTCGGATCTTTTCGCCGACGACGATATTCTCAGGTTGGGCCGCTCCCGGGGGGCGCAGTATGGCAAGGCGGCGATGAGGAATATCCCGGCGGTGGGAGGGGCGAATGATCTGACGTTGAGCGACGGCGATATTTTCCGCCTGGTCGCCGTTACGCCGATTATCCTGGAGGATGGGCGAGGCGTAAACACAACCGATATCAATGTCATAAAAAACGGGCTGGGCGAGGGTTTTGAGATTATCGGCCGCGCCTGCGCCGAGACGACAGTCGCCGGCTACAACGGCAGATGGCTTTTGGCCAGGGGGCAGGAGCGGGCGCTGGCCGAGGGCAGCGTGGTCGCGCTCAGGTACACAGGCGGCGGGGCGCGGCTGCGGGCGAGCTTTATCGGCAAGCGGGTGGGCGAGGGGTTTGGGCAGATTCGCCTTGAGCGTGTACCCCGGGCGGACGCCTTCCGGCTGGCGGTGGCGGACAGCGCCGCGATAAGCGGGGGCGCGATAAGCGGGGGCGCGATAAGCGGAGCCGCGATAACCGGAGTTGCGATAAGCGGGGGAGCGGCGGCTAAAGGCGGGGCCGGGGGCGGGGCGGACGCCCCGGCCGCGGTACTCAGGCTCCGAGAGGAAAAGGACGCGGCGGCGGCGGGCGCGGATTATGGGGAAAGAATCGGTAATCCGCCCCGAAACGCGAATCTGCAAAGGGTGATCGCCGCTTTGCGGGATTCGGCTGATTTTGGTGATTTTGCCCAAAGGCTGCTGGAAATCAAGCAGACCGATCAGCGGGTGGCGGCGCTGGTATTTGCCACGGGCGCGGATAAATGGCGGTTTAAGACCGACGCCGACAGCCTGAGGCCAAGCGGCGCGGAGGAATTGCTGAGACAGCGGGGCTATAGCTTCCAGGTCTATCAGAAATTTTTGGCTGCCGCGGCGCTGAGAGTCAAGCAGAAACGCCGCGATGAGGAAACGGGCGGGCAAAACAAGGCCGGCGGGCAAAACAAGGCCGGCGGGCAAAATGAGGCCGGCGGGCAAAGATATGTAAATGAGCGGAAAGGGGGCGACGGCGACGCGCGATGACAATACTAACCCGATAATCAGGCGGGTGGCGGTCAAGGCCGACTGCGTCCTGAGAACGCCGGCGTTGATCGGCGGCGGCCTGGGCGAGAATACAGACAGCGACATTCTGCGGGACGCCGGCGGCGAGCCGTTCCTGCCCGGCTCAACGGTCGCCGGCGTGCTGCGCTCTCTCCGGGAGGAAACGGCGGAGTTGTTTGGCAAGCAAGATAATATCAGTCCCCTGTGGGTATTTGACGCCGAATTTTCGGGCGGGAAGGTAGTCGAGTTTGACGGCGTCGCCCTTGAGCGGGAGAATAAGGTCGCCCGGGAAAAGATGAAATATGATTTTGAGGCGATCGACACAGGGGCGGCGTTTACGTTGCGGTTGTTGCTGACAATCCGCGAGGCCGACGGCGGCAAGGATTACGAGGCGCTGCTGAGGAAACTGATCGGGGCGCTACGGGCCGGCGATGTGGCCTTTGGCGCGAAAACAAGGCGGGGTTTTGGGCGGGTGACCTGTGTGTCCGCGGTCAAGCGGGAGTTTGACTTGCGGGCGGGGAATAAGGCGGCGCTGCGAAGCTGGCTGGAGTTTCTCGAATGGGGCGGGGCGCCGGCGGTTGACGGCTGGCGCCGTCCTGATGGCTGGGCAGAAGTCGAGGGGGATGAGTTAGCCAGGGACTACTCGATCCTGACCGCCGCTTTGACCATTGACGGCAGCGTCATGATTCGGGATACCCGGCATGTATACGACGGTCTGGATGAGGGCGAGAAAGCCCCTGATTACAAGCATATCTCCAGCGGCGGCCAGCCGGTGATCCTGGGCACGTCCTGGGCGGGCGCCTTTCGCTCGGTTTTATACAGGCTATTGCGACCGAGATTCCCCAGGCAAACCGAAGGATATCTCAACTCTGTCTTTGGCGATGTCCCGGAGGCGAGCCGGGACGCGAGCCGAGACGCGAGCCGGGACGCTCAGGCTGACGCCTCGGTATCGCTGGTCGTCTTCGGCGCGTCCTTTCTCAGGGCGGTTGACGGCGAGACTGACGGTTACAGGAATATTACCCGGGTAAAAATCGACAGATTCACCGGCGGGGCGGCCAATGGCGCGTTGTTTAACGAGCGGCCCTGGTACGGCGGGGCGACGGTACTGGAACTCCGTTTCCCGAAAGGCAGGGACGACATCAAGGAGCTTTTGTGCCTGGGGCTTGACAGCCTGGACAAAGGCATAGCGGGAATAGGCGGGGAATCGGCGATTGGGCGGGGCTTTCTCAAGGTAGGGGATGTAGCCGTTGACGGTATCAAAACAATGATTGGCGGGCCAAAACCGAGACTGGCGGACGCGATACAGAAAGCGGGTGAGTCGGCGTGAGGATAGATTACGGCAAAATTAGGGCGGCGTTTCCCGGCAAGGCCTGGGTTTACGCGGAGCAGTACGACGGCGTGAGAATCGGGAAGTGGGATGGGGAGAGTTTTCTGTTTTACCAACCCTTGGAGGAGGAGTATCTGCTTCTGCTGCGGGTGTTTGACGAAAAACGCGAGCTCAAATTCACCGGCGCCAAATGCCGGGACACGGCGGATTACGCCGCCGGCGATTTTATCCCGGAGCTGGCCGAGGCGAGGTACTATATGTACGGCGAGCGGGACGACTGGCGGGGAGACGACGCGCCCAAAGCGGGATTTACGCCGCTGTGGGAAGAACGGGGCGGCGGGCTTTATTTCCCGGCGGCGCTGAGTTTTCCCCAAGACGCTCAAGGCAGGGCCATGGTCTCGCTGAAGCTGGGCATGAGGAATTTCGCGCGGTACAACCCGGTTCCCGTTTTGCCCAAGGGTGAGGGCTATGACGCCGGCCTGGGCGAGAGCGCCGCCGGGGCGTTGGAGGCGGTGGATTACGGGTACGCGGGGTTTTATTACGCCGACGGAAAGGCGGTGGAGTTGTGAGCGCGGGTAATTATGGTAATAGGGGCGGCGCGGGTAATTACGGCAATAGGGGCGGTGCGGGTAATTACGGTAGCAGGGGCGGCGCGGGCGATCGCGGCGGGAACGGTTACCGCGTGACACAGGAGAGATTTATCAATCCGTACAATTTTGTGTCCATCAACGACGCTGTCCGGCGCGGTCCGGTGGAGCGCGGCGCTCTCAGCGGCGCGATCGCTTGCGAGCTGGAGACTCTCTCGCCGCTGTTTATCCCGAATACGACCAGGGATAAGGTTTTTGGTGACACTTACGCCCATTCGTATGATTTTTTCAGCTACGCGGACTTGCGGCGGGTAAAAGATCCCGGCAGTCATTACGCCCGCCCGATTATACCGGGGTCGAGCCTCCGGGGCGCGATTCGGGGCGCCTGCGAGGCGGCGCTCAACGGCTGTATGTCCACCTGCGACGACGAGAACACGCTCTACCGCCGTTCCCCTGTGCCCCGCCAGGGCTATGGGATAATTGAGAAAGACACAGATACCGGCGAGCGGGTTTTGTACCGGGCCTCAAAAGCCAAATGGCCGATCGCCAGACGGGCCGGGCACAAGACAGGCGAGACCCTGGTGGGGGGGATATATCTTCGCGGCGATTACGGCCCAAATACCAAAAACGACGCTATCATGAAATACGCGCCCGATCAAAACGGCGATAAAGTCGAGGTCAGGCGTTTCGGGGAAGAAAGCCGGGAGTGGGCAAATTTTATCGAGGTTTGGCGGCTGTATCAGCAGCGGCAGGGACCGATAAAAGGCGTAAACCAGCTGGGGCCGGACAAGCACAGCGGCTATAAGGGTTATCTCAAAGCGGAAAAAATACCTGTATATTATACTAAATTGGATAATAGCGATTTTTATTATCTGGCGCCCGCGGCGATGACCAAAGAGGTTTTTTCCCGTACACTCAAGGAATTGCTGGAAAAGCAGGGCGGGCACAATCCCTGCGAGCGTTTGGCGGAGGTTTGTCCCGTTTGCGCTTTATTCGGCCTGGCGGGGGAGGAGGCGCTGGCGTCCAGGCTGATGTTTCGCGACGGCGTTCCCGCGGCGGACGGCGGCGAGACCGATTGGAGCGGTTGGTACGATACTGTTCGCGTCCTGCCGATTCTCAGCGGCCCGAAAGTGTCGGCGACGGAGTTTTATATGGAGGACGCGGCCGGCGCCTCGTATTTCAATTACGACTATTTTGTCAATTATTACAATTATAAGGAGTACGATAAAACGGGAAGACTGATCCCCAAAACGGCGGCGGTGCGGCAGTCGCTGGAAAACCCGCGGCTGCGGGGCAGAAAATTTTATTGGCACCGAAAATCCGTCGTCGTGGATCATACCGCGAGTTACCCTAAGCAAAGGACGGAAGTCAGGCCCATAAAGGCGAAAAAGAAATTTCGGTTTGAGATAGTTTTCGATCGGCTTACCCGGGATGAGCTGGAAAGCCTGCTTTGGCTGCTGACCTTCGGCGACGCCAACGGGATCAACGCCCACAAGATTGGCTACGGCAAGCCTTATGGCTACGGCAGTGTCCGCGTGACCGGGGCCGAGGTGTCCCTTGTGACACTGAATGACGATTTGTCGCTGACCAGGGCGGCGGCGGAATTCGCGCCTAAAATGCCGGCGCCGACAAGCCCGGCGGGGGAAACGTCGCTGCGGGAGTATTTGCGGCTGACGGACTACGCCAAGGCCAGCGACGAGGTGAGATACCCCCGGGGCGACAAAGGCGGCAGGAACGGCGGCACGATATATGATTGGTTTGGCATCAATAAGGAAATCCGACGGGGCGCTTTCAGCCCCGAGTTCAACTACGCGCTGCCCAAGCCCCTTGACGGCGAGGCCAATCTGGCTTTGCCCGGGTACGAGAGAGGCGACGGCGGCAAGGGCGGCAACCGGGGGGATATTAAAGCGGCGGCGGCGCCGGAGGCCCAATCGTCGGGTATTCCGCTGCCGGCCAAGGCGGCGGCGGGCGGCGCCGGAATGGGCACGATAAAGGAAATGCGGGAAGCCAAGGCGGGGGCGAGGGATGCCGCCAGAGAGGCCGCTAAAGGGTTTGGGAAAACAGCGGCGCGGGCCGTTTATGATCGGGACAAGCTGAAACGAGCCCTGGGGAATTATCAATACAACCCCCAGTCCCGCAAATTGTTGACCGGCTTTATCAGCGACTTTGAGGCCGCCCCCGAGCAGTATAAAGACCTCAAAGGAACTTATGAGAGCGTGAAAGGGAGGTACAAAAATGGCTAAGGTGCTTATCGCCTCAATCGGCAGAGGAAATCCCGCCGCGAAGAATTACGCTTACAGCGACGCCGCCTACTGCCTGGCCGACGCGCCGGGGGGAGCGGTTCGCGAGACGCCTCTTGTCGCGGCGGCGCTGAAAGAAATATACAACATTGACGAGATTATTCTGGTCGGGACGGCGGGCAGTTCCTGGGGGCCGTTGTATGATTATATCCATTCCCCGGATAATAAATATTTTCCCCGTCACGGCGACTATGACGAGAATTATCATTTAGATTTGTTGGATATTTACGATAAGAGCGGCGGTCTGGAAACCCGTCTCACCGTGGCTGAGACCCAAAAGCGGCTCGCCCGGCTGAAGGATACTCTGGGCGATTTCTGCCGGGATATCGTCGTGCTGGAGTATGGCGTCACCGCCGACGAGCAGTTGAGCAACCTGACTATCCTCAATAGGCTGGCGACGTCGCTCAAGGACGGCGACGTTATATATTTCGACATCAGCCACTCTTTTCGCTCCTTGCCGTTTTATGAGCTGCTGGCGGTGAACCTCGCCAAAAGCGTTTCCCGGCGGGATATACGTATTGAGATGGTGTCATACGCTATGTTTGAGGCGAGCGGGCTTTACGCCGGCAAGACACCCATCGCGGATATGACGCAGCTCATAGAGCTCCTTGACTGGACAAGGGCGATTGACGAGTTCAACCGCAAGGGGAAATTTGATTTGCTGCAGGAGTTGTTAAAGAGTGAGAACAAAATAGGCCAGTATATCAGGGGCAAGATGAACAGGCCGCTAAGGCAGGCGTTCTCAAGGCTGGTCGAGACGCTGTCAGCGAATAATCACGGCGACTTAAAAGGCATGATCGCTATGGTAGGGACAGCCCTGCAAAACTTTAATCAGGATGAGAGCGGCAGTGAGAGCGGGAGCGACGCGAGTAATCCGGTGGTGCTGAAGTTTATTTACGATATAATGACGCGGGTATATGAGGACTTCAAACCGTATAAGGACGATCAAATCGCGTTGCTGCTGGCGTCGGTGGAGTGGAAAATCAAAAAGGGCCAGGATGTGCTGGGCGCGCTGCTGTTGATGGACGCGAGCGAGAGCATGTGTTTAGATGTGTTGGGCAAGAAAATAGACGATGATAACGAGCATTATCTTGTACATGACAAAATGCGTCTCGCGAGGTCAGGTGATCCCGATGTAAAAGAATTCCTCAAGGGATACAATGAGAATAGGCGGATGCGCAACGCTTTGGCCCATGTGACATCGGGTAAGGATAACGGCTTGTCGCCGCGGCTCAAAAGCGCCGCGGAGTATTTTAAGCGCGGGTATCTGGAGCGCTTCGCGCCAGGCAAGCCGGGGCGCGAGCTTCTGAGGGAGGCGTTGGAGCAGGCGTTGAGCGATAAATGAGATCAATGTAGTGGCAAGGTGAGCGAAGAGAAAAAAAGAGGCTAGCGAGGCTAGCAAAAAAACGTCAGGCGACGCGCCTGGCGTTTTTTTTGCGCCCAAACAGCCAAGCGCCGCCGACGAAAGGCGGCGCCGGCTGTTTGGGCGCCAGCCCCTGGCGGGGAAGATGGGAGACGCGACCAAACCAACAGAACATTGGCGCTGGACTTGATCAAAGTTAAGTTCCAAACCCCTCGCGGGGTTTGGGCGCGTAATGCAGCTACAAAGAAGTAACCGCCCCCCGGCAGAAAGTTTCAAACCCCTTATGGGGTTGGGGGGGTGCATAATAACTTAGCCCCGAAGATAGTTGAGTCTGGCCGATGGAGTTTCAAACCCCTTATGGGGTTGGGGGGGTGCATAATGTGACTAGCGTGGAGGTGTTCTGCCCGGCGAACGGCGCGTTTCAAACCCCTTATGGGGTTGGGGGGGTGCATAATGTGGATCGGCTCTACTATATCTACCGGCGTGATGGAGTTTCAAACCCCTTATGGGGTTGGGGGGGTGCATAATGTACTATAACACTTCCAT
>JAISDE010000087.1 GCA_031265035.1 Peptococcaceae bacterium
CGGGAAGCCTGTGCCGAGGCGGCGGGCAATGGGGCGGACGGCGAATGATGACGCCTGACGGGGGCCAGGCCGGCGATGGGCATAAAGCCGACGCCGGCGAGAGCCAGGCCGGCGATGGACATAGGGCCGACGCCGGTGAGAACGGGCCGGGGGGCCGTCGTCTGACGGAGCGGCAGCGGCAGCGGGAGATCCTGCGGCTCCTCGCGTCGCGTTATCAGGGGATTGGCTCCGCTCTGGAATTTCAATCGCCTTATCAGCTATTGGTGGCTACCGCCCTGGCGGCTCAGACCACCGACGCGCAAGTTAATAAGGTTACCCGCCGGCTTTTTGCCGATTACCCCAACGCGGCCAGCATGGCCGGCGTCACGCCGGAAACGCTGATCCCGTATATCCAAAGCTTGGGATTATACCGCAATAAAGCTAAAAATATAGCGGCCCTGGCGGAACTGCTGCTGTTTAGATTTGACGGGCAGGTGCCAAAAACCAGGGAGGAACTGACACAATTGCCGGGCATCGGCCGCAAGACGGCCAATGTAGTTTTGGCTAACGCTTTTAATATTCCGGCCTTGGCGGTGGATACCCATGTTTTTCGGGTGGCAAACCGCCTGAGGCTGGCCGCCGGCAAGACACCGGACGAGGTTGAGGCTCAGCTTTGCCGGTTGATTCCCCGGCGGGATTGGAGCGACGCCCATCATTGGCTGATTTGGCATGGCCGGCGGTGTTGTAAGGCCAGGCAGCCGGATTGTCCGCTTTGCCCGGCGGCGGCGCTTTGCCCTCATGCCTTGGGGGAAAGTGATGGCGCGTTAAAATAGAAAAAACACGGGCGGAATGGCAACAACCAGAAAAAAAGGGGGGGCAAAGATATGGCGATTAAACGGGTAGCGGTCTTGACCTGCGGCGGCGACGCGCCGGGGCTGAACGGGGTGATCCGGGGTATTGCCCGGGCGGCGGAAAATGTTTACGGGGCGCAGGTGTTCGGTTTCATTGACGGCTTCAAAGGCATGATTGAGAACAAATACATGGTGCTGGATCAGGCCAATACCTCCGGGATCCTTCATCGGGGCGGCACGATTTTGGGCACCAGCAACCGGGATAATCCTTTTCAATACCCGATGGGTAGGGATGAGGGCGGCAAATTGATTTTCGGCGATGTCTCCGATCAGGCGATGGGCAATCTGACCCGTCTGGGCATTCAGGCCCTGATCGTCATCGGCGGCGACGGCAGCCTGCACATGGCTCATCAGTTCGCGGATAAGGGCGTCCGGGTGGTAGGGGTGCCGAAAACCATCGACAATGATTTGGACGCCACCGATCAGACCTTTGGTTTTGATACGGCGATCAATACGGTGATGGAGGCGCTGGATCGCCTGCATACCACGGCCGAGTCCCATCATCGTATTATGGTGGTGGAGGTGATGGGCCGTTATGCCGGCTGGATCGCCTTGCATTCCGGTATGGCCGGCGGCGCCGACGTGATTTTGGTGCCGGAGATTCCCTACGACCTGAACGTGGTAATCAAAAAGATCCAACAGCGCTCTCAGCAGGGCAAGCATTTCAGCCTGGTGACGGTGGCGGAGGGCGCCGCGGAAAAAGAAGGGCAGATGGTAGTGGCCGCCCATATTGAGGAAAGCACGGATCCGATCCGCCTGGGCGGCGTCGGTCAGGTAGTGGCGGAAAAGCTGGGCCGGCTCACGGGGCTGGAGAGCCGTACCACAGTGCTGGGGCATTTGCAAAGGGGCGGCTCACCCACGGCCTTGGATCGGATCCTGACCACCCGGTTGGGCGTAAAAGCGATGGAAACAGCGATAAATGGCCCCTGGAATCATATGGTGTCGCTGCGGGGCAATGAGATTGTGACGGTGCCTATCGCTCAGGCGATCGATCGTTTGAAAAATATCCAGCCGGACAGTGAGATTGTGAGAGCGGCCCGGGCCGTGGGGATCTGTCTGGGCGATGTCTATGACGACGAGTGACAGCGGCGGGCAAGGGAACACCGCCCTTGAGAGCAAGGGCGACCGGCATACTTATGTGTCGGTGGATCTGGGGGCAATCGCCGGTAATGTAAAGACGGTGAAAGAGTTGTTGCCTTGGGGCTGCCGCCTGATGGCGGTGGTGAAGGCCGACGCCTACGGGCATGGGGCTGTGCCCGTGGCCCGGCAGGCGCTGGCGGCGGGGGCCGACTGGTTGGGGGTAGCCCTGGCTCAGGAGGCGCTAGAACTCAGGCAGGCGGGGATCCAAGCGCCGATCCTGGTACTGGGCGTGGCGGCGGCGGCTGATTATGAGCGGCTGCTGGCCGCCGATATCCGAATTACCTTATGCTCATCGGAGCAAGCCCATCTTTTGGTGATCGCCGCCGCCCGGCTGCGCCGCCCGGCCCTGGCTCATGTCAAAATCGACAGCGGTATGGGGCGGATTGGCTTTTTCCCCTCGGCGGCCGCCAAGGCGGAGATTTTGGAGCTGGCTAAATTGCCGGGCTTGATCTTGGAAGGCTGCTTTACCCATTTCGCCAGGGCGGATGAGGCGGATGGCGGCAGCCGAGAGGGACAGCTGGCGATTTTCCGGGCTTTCTTGGCCCAATTGCGAGATGACGGCTTGGAGTTTCCTATCGCTCATTGCGCCAATACGGCGATGATCCTGGCTATGGCGGCGGCGGACAGCGGCCGGCCGCCGGCCGGCATTGCCGACGGCTTTGATATGGCGCGCCTGGGCATTGGCATGTATGGGCTGTATCCCTCGGCGGTCAGCAGGGAATGGGGCGTGCCGCTGACGCCGGCCCTGGCCTGGAAAAGCCGACTGTGCCATGTAAAATGGCTGCCGGCGGGAGCAGCCCTGGGCTATGGGCATACCTGGCGGGCGGCGAAAGACACCCTGGTGGGAACGGTACCCTTGGGTTACGCCGACGGTTTTTCCCGGCGGCTGTCCAATCGGGGCCAGGTGCTGGTGGGCGGCCGCGAGGCGCCGGTAATCGGCCGGGTGTGCATGGATCAGTTTATGGTAGATCTCTCGGGGACGCCGGCGGCCCAGGCGGGGGATGAGGTGGCGCTCATCGGCGTCCAGGGCGGGGAAGCCCTGACGGCGGAGGATATGGCCGCGTTGCTGGACACCATCAATTATGAGGTGGTATGTAAGATCGGATCCCGGGTACCCCGGCGTTATGACGGGGGTTGAAAATATGGCGCCAGCCTGGGAAAAAGAGTTTTTACAAGGCGCCAGGGATGGGATACCTATCGGGCTGGGCTATTTATCGGTATCCTTTTCTTTTGGGGTAATGGCGGTCAATCTGGGGCTGCCGGTCTGGGCGGCGGTAGTAATTTCCCTGACCAACCTTACCTCCGCCGGACAGTTCGCCGGGGTTGGGCTGATGGCGGCCGGGGCGCCGCTGATTGAGATGGTTCTGACCCAGCTGGTGATCAATCTCCGTTACTCCTTGATGTCTTTATCCCTTTCGCAAAAGGCCGATGGGACGATGACCGTCCTCCACCGGCTGATTTGCTCTTTTTTTGTGACCGATGAGATTTTTGCCCTGGCCAGCAACCGGCGGAGCCTTAGCCGCCGGTATATGTATGGCCTGGGCCTGATCCCGATCCTCAGCTGGACCTTGGGCACGGCATTGGGCGCCCTGGCCGGCGGGCTGATGCCGGCGGCCTTGCGCTCGGCGCTGAACGTGGCGCTGTACGCCATGTTTATCGCCCTGATCGTCCCCGCGGCGAAAGAGCGGCGACCGGTGTTGCTGGTAATTTTGCTGGCCGCCGGCCTGAGTTGCCTCCTACGGTACGCGCCGGCGCTGAGTCGGCTATCGGCCGGCTTCGCTATTATCATCTGCGCCTTGACGGCCGCCTTTTTTGGGGCGGTACGCTGGCCGATAAGGGAGGAAGACCGTGGCGCCAGCTGATATTCTGCTTTATACCGGCGTCATGGCGCTGGTCACTTATTTGATCAGGATGCTGCCGCTGACCTTGATCCGCCGCCGCGTCGACAGCCCCCTGATCCGGTCTTTTTTGTATTATGTGCCCTATGCCGTGCTGGCGGCGATGATTGTGCCGGAAATGCTGTACGCCACTTTGTCTGTCTGGTCGGCCGCCGCCGCCCTAGTGGTGGGGGTGGCCTCCGCCCTGCGGGGCCGCAGCATGATAGCCGTGGCTATTTTAGCCTGCCTGACCGTATTCGCGGCGGAGTCGCTGCTGCGAGCCAGCGGCTATCTGTGAGAAATGTGGTGCCCAATTCTCGGCTTTGGGGTTCGTCAATAACAGCTAATCTAAAATAGGGGTTTTGTTGCCGCCCATTGAAGCGGGCAGGGTGTTATACTGGCGAGCGAAAACATCCGCGGGAATTAATGAGGATTTTTGGCGCGAGGCATGGGATTCCCATGATTTCCCTGATGTCGCCTTGCCGAAGCTCGGTAGCCGGATTGTTTTGCCGGTAAGTTTTTGCCGCGTCAGTGTCCAACTCATTTACCCATAATACAGCGAAACCCGCCTTGTTAAATCAATAAAAAGTTTTTATATCGTGACCTGAGACAACGTACAGCTAAATACGCAAATACAGGTTGCCGGTGAGGTCGGGCCGGCAACCTGTATTTGCGTTCACAAGAAAGGAGGTTTGTGTGTGTAAACAAAAAATGTTTACAGAAGGGGGGAGGATAAAGGGGGGTATATTATGATCGGGGCTTATATCAACAAATCCGATGAACTTCCTGAACGCCCGGTCATAGCGATGAGTTAGCTATGTCTTCAACCACTAAAGTTAGTATAAAGCAACAAAATCGATTTGTCAAGCGTTTTTTTAAAAATATGATAATTTTTTTTTGGGGGGCTGGATTGACATCGTAAACGCGACCGGCGCCGGCGCGAATAGTCTCGATAAGTCCGGCTAATGCGTCAATGCGTCTCACTCTTTCTCGTAGGTACGCAATATGCCCTGGGCTATCTGGCTCCGGGGCTGCCGCAGATCCATCGACTGCCGCTCGATGTATTTGTGGGCCTGCTTCTCGGTCATATTCAGGTAACGCATCAGGATCAGCTTGGCCCGATCGATCAGGCGGATATCCTGAATCTTTTGCTGCAGCTGGGTGTTTTCCTGTTTTAAGCCCCGTAGCCGGCGGCTGAAAGCCCGGGCCAGGCGCAGGGACTGGAGAAAAAGGGTTGGGCCGTTGGCCTCGGGCACTACCAGGATGCCGTTGTTCGCCAGCCTGGCCGCGGTTTCCTCCGCCTCCGCCCCATCCTGTCCGGTCAGGATCAGGATGCCGGCCTCCGTGGACGCCGCCGCCGCCAGGGCGAAATCCTCCCCGCCCCGCTCGTCGGCCAAGGGCGGGCAAATAATGATCAGGCCAAAACAGGCTTCCGCCAGCTGGCGCCGGGCCTGGCCACCATTGGTCACGACCAGCAGCCGATCATAGTCCAGGGCCTGTAAAATACCAGCGATCCGCTCCCCCTTCTCCTGGGAGCCGGCGACAATCAATGCTTGCTCTACGCCCCTCGCCTCCCCTCCGCCGGGCCAACCGGCGCCATCAATGGCCCGGCGCCGCGCCCGCCGCTCAACCTGCGACTCGGCCCGCCGCCTAGCCGCAGGCCCCGGCGCCGCCATGATCCGTCACGGGCCACCAGGCCCCGGCCGCCCTCAATGCAGCGTATACAGCTGCTTGTAAGGATTTTTGGTGTCCGGCGTCAGCAGCAGGAAGGGGCGGCTCAATATCGCCTCCGTCCCGATGTCAAACAGCCGGGCAAATTCCGTCAGCCAGGGCCGGATCACCGCCAAATCCTCCGGCCCGGCCTCCCTGGCCGCCACCTGTCCCGGCAGATGCCTGGGCAGCTGCCGGCCGCGGATATAGATCCGGCCGCCGTGCATCCCGGTGGCGCAAAAAGGCCCCACGGGGCACTGATCCTCTGGGCAGTCCAGGCCCAGCACGATGATCGTCCCCCCCGCCTGATATTCACCTAAAAAGCTGCCGGCGGTCTGCCCCACCACCAATACCGGGCTTTTTTCCTGATATTCCTTCATGTGGATCCCCGCCCGGTAGCCGATGCTGCCCCGTACGTAGATATGACCGCCCCGCATAGCGTAGCCGGTGGCGTCCCCCGCCGAGCCAAAAACCCGGATCTCCCCGTCATTCATGGTATCGCCGGTGGCGTCCTGGGCATTGCCCATGACCGTAATCCGGCTGCCGTCCATATAGGCGCCCAGGGCGTTGCCCGGCGTGCCGACGATGGTGATCTCCTTGCCGGCCAGCCCGCCGGCGATATAGCGCTGTCCCAGGCAATTCTCAATCCGCAGTTCCCTCGCCGCCGCTCCTTTGATGGCGTCGTTCAGCGCCCGGAAATGTAAGCCTCTGGCGTCGATAATCAACTTGCCGCACCTCCCAGCATTTTGGCCCGTTCCACCTTGGAGAAAGCGATTAGCCGCGGCCTTTCTCGGATTAGGTCAAAATCCACGGTATCCAAAGGCGTTCGCTCCCGGATCAGTGCTGTGTAGATCCCTGCGCAGGCCACATCGCCAATCAGGATGAAGCCCACCAGCCGATTGTCCCGGACGACCAGCCGCTTATACGCGGCGGCGGGCGCTTTGCCGCTCAGAGCGGCGTCTGTGCCCGGGGTCGCCGCCTGGCCATAATAACTCTCCCCCTCATAGCTGCCCGCCGTCAGCAGGTGCAGGCCCCAAAAACCGATGGCGTTCATAGGCATTCCCCGGTCGAAGGCCTTGTCGCCGCCGGC
>JAISDE010000240.1 GCA_031265035.1 Peptococcaceae bacterium
CGCGCGCCGCGTCTCCAGTGACTGGCTACGAAAGTATGGTCATCCACTGTATTCGCTGGAGACGTACGTGGAGAGAGCGCGCTTCATCGGCACCTGCTATAAGGCGGCGAACTGGCGGCTTGTCGGCGAGACGACCGGGCGGGGGAGAGACAGCGCCTCAAGTAAGGCGACGCTGCCCGTAAAGGACGTGTACGTTTATCCACTGAGCGCGGATTTCCGGGAGAGGCTTAACGGCGCGGCCCAGCCCGCCTCGGGGAAAGGTGGGGGGCGATGAGCGAGGCGACGGGAATCCTGACGCCGATTCAGATACGGGACAAAACGATCAAGGATCTCCGGGTCAGGTTAGAGAACAGCGGAATAAAAGCCGAGATAAAAGAGGTCGAGCTACGGGATGAGATCGACGCGCTCAAGCGCGAGCTACTCGCCAAAGATAAAATCATAGCCATGCTCCAGCGAGAAATAGCATCACTAACCGCGTCCAACGCGAGACTTCGCCCAGAGAGCGGGGAGGCGAGGAGCGACCTCGAGGGACTTCGCGAGGAAACACGTCGGCTGAGGTCAATTATCGACAAAAACTCAAGCAACTCATCCAAACCGCCCAGTACAAACGGGTTTCGTAAGGTTCCTAATCCGAGGGAGAAAAGCCAGCGCCCCAGCGGGGGGCAGAAGGGGCATCCTGGCCACCGCCTTCAGTTGCCGAGTAATTTGGACGCGTTGGTGGCCAAAGGGGTGGCGGAAGTGAGGGTCGTGGATCATACCAGCGGCGGCGATGAGTATATCTCCAGGTGGACTATTGACGCGCGAGTGAGAGTGATTGTCACGGAGCATCGGTTTCCCAAGGGCGCGCCTTTGCCGAAAGCCATGGGGAATGAGGTGACGTATGGGGACAATATTAAAGCTATGACAGTTTTACTGTCCAATGAGGGGATTATAGCGGAAGAGCGCTTGTCTAACTTACTCGCCGAGTTTACCGAGGGAGCGATCCACCCATCGGACGCGACCATAGAGAGCTTCTTGAGGCAGTTCTCCAATAGTATCTCAGGAGAGCTGGAAGCGATAGAGAAAGATCTGCTGAGCGGTATGGTATTGCATGTGGATGACACATCTATGCGTTGCGCCCAGACCCTGATATATGGTGAGACGGGCGATAAGCCTATACTAAAGACGGCGGAAAAAACAACATTTGACGCCACTTTACGCGTTTACGGCAATGAGTTCTCCAGCTTGTTCACGGTGAATCCGAGAAAAGATAAGGAAGGAGTTGATCGGGACAACGTTTTGCCCAAATATGGGGGAACCCTCAGTCATGATCATGAGAGCAAATTCTATAATTATGGGACAGCCCACGCGACATGCGGCGACCACCTCTCCCGTGATCTAAATGGCCTGAGCGAGTTGGAGAACTGTCCCTGGGCGGGGCGGGCGCGAGTCTTTATTAAAGGAATGAACAAACATAAGAAAGCCGATCTAGCGAAAAACAAAAACAAGAAAGCGTGTGACGCGAGAAAGTTTAAGGAATTCAGTGAACAATATGACGCGCTCCTGGCCGATGGTTGGGTCGCTCACGGGGCGCTTAGGGAAAATGAGTTAGGCTATAAAAACTTAAACGCCATGCTTAATCGCCTCCATAATTATAAGGATTGCTATCTCCTTTTCATGAGGGATTACAAAGCGCCTTTCACAAATAATCTCGCGGAACGTGACCTAAGACCTAGCAAGACTCGCCAGAAAGTGTCAGGTTGCTTTCGTAGTTGGGAAGGCCTAGTAACTTACGCTAAAACCAGAAGCTTTATAGCGACCGCGAAAAAACGTCGCTTTAATCTGCTCCACTCTATTTCACGCGCGCTCAGGGGAATTCCGGTATTTGCCGCTCAGTAGTCCTTCAACAATAAAAAACAAATGTGGCTTGTCGGGCGGGCGGCGGGGGTGGCAAAGGTGGGCGCTTAAGTTGAGGTTCCAGCGATCGCGCCTGAGAGACCACTAAGTAGTTACTAAAAATAGGCATGGCGTAGAAATAGGCGTAAAAATAGGCATTGACAACTCCGGGGTAAAGTGTTTATAATGAGTTAGCTTTAGGTAATGAATGCGCCGCGGAACGCGCCGCGCCGAATCGCGCTTTGCCGTGGCGAAGGGGAGATGAAAAATGGATAAGGCAAAAGTCCGTCGCAAGGGCATGGCCCGGTTATGGGAGTTAGCCTCGCGTAAGAAAATCCTGGTATTGCTGGCCTGCGTGTTATCGCTGGTGAGCGTGGCTGTCTCTTTCACACCATTTATCGCTATCTATTACATCATCAGGGAGTTGGTGACCCATTTTTCCGACCTGGGCGCCCTGGACGGCGCGCGCATGACCAGCCTGGGCTGGCTGGCCTGCGGGGGGGCGATTGCCGCCATCGCGCTCAATTTTTTCGCCTTGGCGTGTTCCCATGTGGCGGCTTTCACGACGCTGTACGACCTCAAACTGGAATTTACCCGGCATATCGCCGCTTTGCCCCTGGGCTTTCACAGCGACAATTCCACCGGTAAGCTGCGCAAGGTGGTGGATGAGAACATTGAGAAGCTGGAGGGCTTTATCGCCCACCAACTGCCCGATTTGGTCGGCTCCTTCGCTATGCCGGTAATCACGCTGCTCATCCTGTTCGCCTTTGACTGGCGCTTGGGGCTGGCCAGCCTGGTGCCCATAATCCTGAGCTACGGGATTCAGACCCTGGCTTACGGCGACGGGGCGGCGCAAAAATTTATCACCAATTACCAAAACTCCCTGGAGGACATGAACAACGCGGCGGTGGAGTACGTGCGGGGTATCTCGGTGGTCAAGGCGTTCAACCAAACCATTTTTTCCTTCCGGCGGTTTCACGCGGCAATTGTCAACTACGGCCGGTTTGTGAAGGATTACACCATGGCCTTTGAGACTTACATGGAGTTGTTTGTGGTGATCATCAACCACGTCTACCTGTTCTTGATCCCGGTGATCATCCTGCTGGCCGGCGGCGCGCCGGATTATGGGGAATTTGCTCTGGCGGCCATTTTTTATCTGATTTTTTCCCTCTCCCTTTCTACCTCTTTCACCAAGCTGATGTACGTGTCCCAATTAGGCCGGCAGATCGCCGACGGCATAGAGCGGATGGATAATGTGCTGGATACCCCGCCCCTGCCGGAGACAGCCGCGCCCCAAACCGTTGACTCCTATACCGTCTCTTTTGAGGAGGTGGTGTTTAACTATCACGGCGAGAACGAGGCCGCGGCCGTCGCCGGCGTCAGCCTGACGGCGCGCCAGGGCGAGGTCACGGCGCTGGTGGGACCCTCCGGCGGCGGCAAGAGCACGCTGGCCCACCTGATTCCCCGTTTTTACGATGTGACGGCGGGCGCCGTCAAAATCGGCGGCGTGGATATCCGGGATATGGCCGGGGAATACTTGCTGGGCATCGTCGGCTTCGTCTTTCAGGATGTGTTTTTGTTCAAGCGAAGCATTGTGGATAATATTTTGATCGGCGACAAAACCAAAACCAGGGAGCAGGCCATCGCCGCCGCCGAGGCCGCCCAATGTGGCGAGTTTGTCGCGAGGCTGCCCGACGGCTATGACACTGTGATCGGGAAAGAAAATGTCCATTTGTCCGGCGGCGAGCGGCAAAGGATCGTCATCGCGCGGGCGATCCTGAAAAACGCGCCGATTTTGGTGCTGGATGAGGCTACGGCTTTCGCCGACCCGGAGAACGAGCAAAAAATTCAGCTGGCCCTGAAAGAGCTGATGAGAAACAAGACCGTGATCATCATCGCCCACCGGCTATCCACCGTTCGGGGAGCGGACAAAATAGCGGTGATCGACAAGGGGCGCCTGGTGGAGGAAGGGCGGCACAGCGATCTGATCAGCGGCGGCGGGCGCTACAGCCGGATGTGGGCGCAATACAGCGGTGCCTTGGATTGGACACTGGCCCGGGCGCCGGCTCAAGCCGCCGGGGCAGATGCGGCCGAGGCCAATGCTACGGCCGCGGCGGCGGGAGCGAGCGCCCCGTCTGACGCGGAGGGATTAAAGGACAAAAAGGAGGGGGCAAACCATGCTGGGCATTAAAACACTTTTGGGACTGTCTGATGATGGCTACAGGGATTTTCGGCGGGGCGTCGCCGCCTGCGTTTTGTCCAATTTGTCGCTGCTTTTGCCCTTCGCTATCATCCTTCAGGTGATGATCACCCTGCTGAGTCCCCTGCTGAACGGCGGCGAGCCGGACACCGCCAGGCTATGGCTCCTGTTCGCCTGCGGCGCGGTGGCCGCGGCGCTGCACATGATAGCGTATCGCAACGAGTACCGGAAAACCTATACGGTCGCCTACAGCGAGTCGGAGAAAATCCGGCTGGAGGTGGCGGAGCGCCTGCGGCGGCTACCCCTGAGCTTTTTCAGCCAAAAAGACTTGACGGAGCTGACCGCCAATATGATGGCGGACTGCACCGCGATTGAGCATACCATGAGCCATGTGGTGCCGGGGCTGTGCGCCGACGTGATCACGGTGATCTTCGCCTGCGTCCTTTTGGCCTTTTACGATTGGCGCATGTCGATAGCCTTGTTTGCCGCCTTACCTTTTGCCCTGGGATTGATCCTCCTGACCAAAGGGATTCAGGCGAAGTTCGGCGAGCGCCATGTGCGGGCCAAGCTGAATGTGGCCGAGCAAGTACAGGAATATCTGGAGGGGATCAAGGTCGTAAAGGCCTTCGGCTTGGCCGGCGAGAAATCCCTGGCCCTGAAAAACGCCCTGCGGGACATGATGTGGGAGGCCCTCAAATTTGAGGGGGTTTCCGGCATCTTCGTGACCCTGGCCATGACGATTCTGCAAACGGGCATCGGGCTGGTGGCGCTGGTGGGCGTCACGCTGCTGACCGGCGGCAGCCTGTCGCCGATTACATTTTTGGCCTTCGTGGTAATCAGCGCCAAAATTTATTCCCCGCTGATCGTCATCCTAACCCTTTTGCCGGAGTTCTTTTATATGCTGATTTCCACCAAAAGGATGCAAAGCCTGCGGCAGGAGCCGCCTATGACCGGCGATGAAGACGCGGAGCTTACCGATTTTACCGTCGAGTTGCGACGGGTCTCTTTTGCTTACAAGGAGCGGGATGTGATTCGGGATGTCAGCCTGACCATTCCCCAAAATAGCGTGACCGCCTTTGTGGGGCCGTCCGGCAGCGGCAAAACCACCATTGCCCGCCTGATCGCCCGCTTTTGGGATCCCCGGGAGGGCGAGATCAGGATTGGCGGCAAAAATATCCGGGATATCGACCCGGAGCGGCTTATGAGATATATGAGTTTTGTGTTTCAGGATGTGACTCTGTTTAATGATACGGTGATGAATAATATCCGCATAGGCAAACAGGGGGCCAGCGACGCTGAGGTTTTCGCGGCGGCGGGGCAGGCGGGCTGCGACGAGTTTATCCGGGCGATGCCCGATGGTTATGATACGCTCATCGGGGAAAACGGCTCCACCCTGTCAGGCGGCGAGCGGCAGCGTCTCTCCATCGCCCGGGCGCTGCTGAAAGACGCGCCCATCGTGTTGTTGGACGAGGCCACGGCCAGTCTGGATCCCGAAAACGAGGCGCAGATTCAAGGGGCGATCTCGGCGCTAGTGCGCGGCCGCACGGTGATCGTTATCGCCCACCGGCTGCGTACTGTTATCGGAGCGGACAAAATCGCCGTGCTGGAAGACGGCCGCCTGCGAGAAGAAGGCGCCGGCGCCGAGTTGCTGGCCCAAAACGGGCTTTTCGCGCGGCTTTATCAAATCCAGCAGGAAAGCCTGGGCTGGACAGTAGGCGCATGAAGCCAAGCTAGCAAAGCCAGGAGCGCGAGGCCAAGTGAATAAAGCCAAGCGCATGACGCCAGGCAAGTAAAGCCGGGCAGCTCAAGCCAAGCGGTTTCGATTAAGCGTATGCGCCTGTTTTACGAGGGCTGGCAGCCTGTTTTTACGCAGTCCTCAAATCGTCCGTTATTGACGGACGATTTGGGCCAAGCGGCTCAAGCTTTCTTTTAGCCCCAAAAGGATTGCTGTTCCCGGTAGTCCCGCCGCCGGGCCTCCAGGCGGCGTTTCATCGCCCGGCGGCGCAGGCGCCGCCGCCAGCGCAGCGTCCGGAAAACGCAAGCCAACGCGAATAATAGGGCGAACAGGCTCAGGATGACCTTCACGATCAACGCCAGCCAGCCCGGCAGCAGATTGATCAGCGCCAGCAGCTTGGTGAAAGCCAGCGTCAGCAGCGAGCCAAGGCCGGCGAGCCAGCTAAAAGGCGGGGTGTCGTCGAAAAAGCGCGCGATACCGGCGAGACTGAATAAAGGTGGTGGCGCCGGCAAAGGCGGCGGTGGCGGCGAGATCAAAGAGAGGGTACCCAATTCCCGATACATCAGGCCGGCGCTTTTTTCCGGCGGCAAGCTGAGGGTGACATCCACCTTCCGGGAGCCATCCTCGTTCTCGACGGGAAGATCGTAGTCGGCGGTGACTTCCGCCGCGTCAAACTCCTGATGCAGCAAAAAATCCCCGCCGTCCTCGTATTCCGGATCCTCAAAGGTGAAGGGCTGAAACGCGCTGAAACCGTAATCCAGCAACAGGACGGCGTCCTCAAAGTTGGCGACGGCGCTGGGGCCTTGCAGCAGCACGCAAATCAGCTGCCGGCCATCCCGCTCCGCCGCCTCCACCAGCGTGTTTTGCGACGCGCTGGTATAGCCGGTTTTGCCGCCGGAGATACCGGGATAAGCCATGGGACCCTGGGGCAGCAGGCGGTTTTTGTTGTTCAAAATCCGGATCTCAGGCTGGAGATTGGTGGCCTCCATCAAATATTGATAACTTCCCCAGATATCCCGGAAGGCCTGGTGGGTGAGGGCCTCCCTGGTAATCAGCGCCATATCGTAGGCGGAAGTATAATGATTGTCGTCAGTCAGCCCGTTAGCGTTGGCGAAATTGGTATTCTCCGCGCCTAACTCCTTGGCCCGCTGGGTCATCAGAGCGGCGAAACTCGTCAGATCGCCGGCCACGTATTCCCCCACGGCGTTGGCGGCCTCGTTGGCCGATTCCAGCATCGTCGCGTATAAGGCTTCCTCCAGCGTCAGCGTTTCACCATCCTCCAGGTAGATTGTGGCGGCGTCGTCGGGGATATCCGCCGCGGCCTGGGAGACGGTGATAATATCGCTCAGATCGCCTCTTTCCAGAGCCAGCAGCGTCGTCATGATCTTGGTAATGCTGGCGGGCTTGCGGATGGCGCGCATGTTTCTTTCCAGCAGCACCTGCCCGGTATAGCCCTCCATTAAAATAAAAGCGTCCGCCCGCACATCGTCAAGGGGCAACGCCAAAAGACGGCCGGCCGGGAAAAAAGCGGCCGACAGAAGAATACATAAACTGATTAAAAGGCGGCGATAGCTGAAAGTTAAGGAAGAATGCCCCATGACTTTGGTAAGTCCTTTCCGCTTATCATTCCGGGTCCTGTCCCGGAATCCAGTTAAAACTCAGTTAAAACTAAATTTAAAACTCGATAAACTCTCTGTCGTTATCCTGAAAAATCCGTTCCTCGCCGACATCGGCGTTAGCCAGATCAGTGATTTTGCCCAGGGGCTGTTTGACATAAGTGCCGACGGCGGTCACCGCCACTTCCCCGTCCGGCAGCAACAATTCCCCGGCGCTCTTAAACAAACGGCGATTGTTGCCTGTCAGCCGGGCGACCACCCGCAGCGGCTCCCCCAGCGGTACCGGCTTTTTATAGCGCAGGGTAAGCTCCGCCGTCACCGCCCAGCAATCCGGTTCCCCCGCCAGAATCGCCCGACCCAAAGCCTCATCCATGATTGTCGCCGTGACGCCGCCGTGCAGTCGCTGCGGGTAGCCTTGGAAATGCTCCGGCGCCTGAAAAACCGCCACGATCTCACCGTTTTCCAGATTATAAAAATCTGCTTTCAACCCCGCGGGGTTGTCCCTGCCGCAGCCAAAACACTTTTCGGTGATATATTGTCTGCCGGTTACTTTATGCCGCATGTTTGCCTGACATCCTTTCTTCCAGTCATTCGTTAGAAGCATCGCCATCGTCGCCGTCATTGTCATCGTCGGAGTCAAAAGGAAAAATATCATCATCGAAGGAGCCGTCCTGCGGCACCCCCGGCAAATGGGTTCGCCGTCGTTTGAAAGGCAGCGCCTGCTTCAGGCAACTGGGGCAAATCCCAAAAAAATCTAGATAATGATGCTCGATCACATACCCGGTTTGCTTAGAAATCAATTCCTCCACCTTGCGAAAATCAATCGGGAGCTGGGCATGGCAAATCCGGCAGGTGATCATATGCTTGCGGCTATCGCTGGCCGAGGTGAAACGGGCCGTGCCGTCCGGATAGACAGCCTTGGAAATATAGCCGAGATCAATCAACCGATCCAGATTGCGGTAGACTGTGGTCAGGGCCATATTGGGGCACTCATTTTGGCATTGTTTTAAAATTTGATCGGCCGTTAGCGGCTTGTGCACCGACCGAAAAATATCCAGCAGCTTTTTGCGCTGCTTGGTTTTCCTTAAATCCATATTTTGCTGCAAAGAAGCCTCCAAGATAAATCGAGTACAGGCGGAACGGTTTGACAGGGACTAAACAATTTAATAATAGAATATCAATTTTTCCGGAAAAATGCAAACGCGAATAAATCGCGGCAAGGCTCATCGCTGAGACGGCTTATTGCCGCTGTCCTTCAGCCTTTTTCTGGCCCGGCTGACACTGACAGGGTGGGCGCCGATGGCCATAGCCACACAAGTTTCCGTCACCGAGAAATCCGCCGGCAGATCCATTTGCCTCAGATTATTCTCAAAAGAGGCGATTTGTTCCTCCAGCGTCCGTAAAGTTGAGGTTTCCAGCTCGTCCATCACCCGGCTGAACAGGCGGCTGCTATACAGCATCATTTCATAGCATAAACGGGCGTTTTCTTTCAGGAGGTTGCTCAGCAGGCGGGTGGAGATGCCCCGCAAAACGGTCTGGCTCAGGGTGAAACAGGTCACGTCCTTATCCAGGCCATAAAAGCCGCTCAACCCCAGGATGGAATTGACACCAAACAAACTAGTGCCTTTGAAACGGCCGTCCTCGGCGCTGCGAACAGACATCATCAGGCCGTCGGTGACAAACCACACATTGTGATTGGGGCCGAAATTGAAGGTGTGAAATTTTTTGCGTCTCAATTCCAGGACTTGAGAAGGCAAGGCATCAAGTACCTGCCCCATGAAACTCTCATCGCTCACCAAACCTGCCTCCAGCGGCGGCGACCCGCGTTAGGGCGGGCGCGCTCCCCGCCAATTTAAACTACGTAAAACAAGATAGAGAAATAATGCAGCGCGGCGCCGGCCAGCACAAAGACATGCCAAACCGAGTGCATAAAGCGGGTGTTTTTCTTTTGATAAAAATATACCCCCGCCGTATAGGCCAGCCCACCCAACGCCAGCAGCGCCAGCCCGCCGGTGGGTAATAGCGACAGCAGGGGTTTGATAGCCACCGCCACCACCCAACCCATAGCCAGATAGCAGATCAGGGAAAACCTTTTATAGCGCTCCACGCTGATAGCGTTGAGCGTTATCCCCAAAAGGCCAAAGCCCCAAACAGCGCCAAAAATCGCCCAGCCCCAGCCGCCCCGCAAGGTGACCAGGGTCAAAGGGGTATAGGTGCCGGCGATCAGCAAAAAAATGGCGGCATGGTCAAAGACCCGGAAAACCCCCTTGGCCTTGGCCGGGATCAGGGCGTGGTACAGCGTGGACATCAAAAACAGCAGGATCAGCGCCCCGCTGTAGATAGAGGCGCTGACAGTTTTCCAGGGATCGCCGGTCAGGGCCGCCCGGACGATCAGTACAGCCGCTCCTGCCAGAGCCAGCAAAGTGCCGAGACCGTGAATAATGGCGTTGACGAGTTCCTCGATCAGCGTATAAAATGAGCCGGGAAGCCGAACGTGCCAGGAAGGGTGCATGGGCGGTTCTCCTTTCGGGAAATACGGGACAGCTTGCCGGAAAGTAGGGCGCGCTTATTACGTTTCTTAGTATAAGGCTTTTGCCTTGAGCAGGCAAGAGCGCGCCGCCGCTCAAAAAGAAAAAAAGCGGCAGATGGCGGCTGCATACGGCATTACACATCGGAAAGGCGGGAAGGAACCTGGCATGGAGCCTGTAATATTTGAGTTGCGCAAGGAAAGCGATGGGCTGTTCAGTTATGACGCCCGGATCAGCCGGGACGAGGCCAGCGCGGGGGACTATCTGGACGCCATCAACGGCTTTCAGGAACGATTTGTGGCCCCTTGCGACGGCTGCGCCAATTGCTGCTGGGAGCGGGTGCCGTTGACGGCGCCGGACGCGCGGCGTTATGCCGCCGAATTATACGGCCCGGCGCCGGATACCGGCGACCGGTTGTCGGCGGCAAAGCCGATCGGCCGCTTTATCGCCGAATATGGCCAGGTATATGAGCAGGGCGACTGGATCGATATTCAACTGCGGCGGCGGCCGGACGGCAGCTGCGTTTTTCTGGATCAGGCGGCTCGGCGCTGCCGGCTTCATCATCTGCGGCCCCTGGTTTGCCAAAGCTATATTTGTCTGCCGTCCAGCCGCCGGGCTGCCGCCTTGCGGCAAAAGCTGGTCAACGAAGGCGAGAATGAGCTGGTTTGGCTTTGGCTGCTGTCGCTGCCCGAGGCGGCGCCGGCCGCTCTGGCGAGTCTTTACCGGGGCGGCGCTTTTGAGGGCAAGAGCGCCTTTTCTCAGGTGTCGCTCCGGGAAGCGGCCGGCCCCGGCCTGTGGCAAAAGCTGCGCCGGTAAAAGCGCCGCCCCGGGACTCTTGGATGGGTCGACTTTAGCGCCGACTAAGGGCTAGTCATTAGTCCGCGCTATGTGCTATAATGGGCGCGTAGGTGATGCGTATGCGGTGGTCACAGCAGCTAAACGACGAATCAGGCAAATGGGAGCGGGAGGGCGTCATTACCCCGGAGCAGCGCCGGCGGATTTTGGCGTTTTATCCCCAAAGCGAGGCGTCCAGCCCATTATTGAGTTTGTTCGCGGTGATTGGCACTTTGCTGATCGGCAGTGGGGTTATCCTGCTATTCGCTATGAACTGGTACCGGATCCCGGCGACGGTCAAGCTGGCTCTCGCCTTTTTGCCCTTGCTGCTGGCCATGGGGCTGGGCGGTTATACCCTGCTCCGCCGGGAGACCTCCCGCCCTTTTCGGGAAAGCTCGGCGCTGCTTTTGTCCCTGGCCGTCTTCGCCGCTATCGCGCTGATCGGGCAGACCTTTCATACGCCCAGTGATCTGCGCGAATATTTTCTGACCTGCGTTTTGCTGACCCTGCCGGGGGTGTACCTGTTTGACGCCAGGGCCGCCGCCGGGCTTTACACTATCGGCGCCGCTTACGCCGGTTGGCATTATCCGCTGTGGATAGCGATCCCGTTATTGCTGGCCCTGGCGCCTTTGTTGATCAAATGGCTGGCGGCGGGCGGGTCAAAGGCGTTGGCCGGCTATTTGCTGCTGCTCCTGAGCGGATCGTTGATCTGCCTTCTTATTATGACAAACGATAGCTACCAAATGCTATATTTATCCCTGAATGGGCTGGAGATTTTGTTGATCAGCGGGCAAATCCTGCTGCTGGCGGATGGGTTTTACCGCTTTCTCCCGACGCCTTATTTTTTGACGCCGGTAAAGCTTTTGGGCGTGGCCGTTTTTTTCGTCCTTCTGACGCTTTACTGCTTTTTTGGCGATCTCCTGGATCGGTACCCCGAGGGGGTCGGCTTGTTGATCTGCGCCGTTATCGTCGCGCTCAACGCCGCTTTGCGGCTCAAGTCCTTTCGCCGTCCCACCGGCGCGGATATTTTCGCGGCTGTGGGCTTGTTGTTTTGTCTTTTTATGTTCGCGTACGGCCGTTATATGTTTTTATGGGACGTCAAAACCGTCTGCGGCCTCCTGCTGTTTGTCCCCGGCGTATATTATGTTTACGCCGGCAGCCGCCGGTTGGACGCCGGGCATTTGAATTTTGGCATGGTATCGCTGCTTTTGGTGATCGGCGCCCGGTTTTTTGATTCGGAACTCAGCTTTTTGAGCAAAGGGATTCTGTCGATTTTGCTGGGCGCGGCGTTTTTGACGGTGAATTTATTGATCAGCCGCAAAAAAAGGGGGGTGTCCTCATGACGGAGAAAGCGTCGCTCGTCGCCGCGGCGCCGGCGGCTACGGAAGCGCTGCCCGTCGCCGTAGAGCCGGCGGCCGCGGCAACGTCGCTCGCCGCCGCGGAGCCGGCGCCGGCAAGGCCCAGGCCCGGGCCGGGAAAGCGGCTGAAGCTGGCTGCCGCGGCGGTATATTTCCTGATTCTGCTGCTGCTGCCGGGATATATGGTATTCCGGCATTATAATGTTTTGTTGAGCGGTGAGCGATTTAAATTCGCGGTGACGCTTTATGATCCTTATGATCCTTTTCGGGGGCGCTATGTGGATATTCGGGCCAGAGACGTTGACCTATACGGCGGTACCTATACGCTTTTGGCCAGGGATGAGGCGGGCTACGCCGTCGTCACAGGCCAGAGCTACGATCGCCCGGCCGCCGGCGTTTACGCTAAAGACCTGTTTTTGGATCGCTATTATATGGATGAGCGTCTGGCCCCGACGGCGGACACCCTCCTGCGGGAACTTAGCCCGGCTGATTCCGTCTACGCGCTGGTGGCGGTCAAGGACGGGGATTATGTGATAGAGGGCCTGTATCTGAATGATGTGGCGGTGGAAGACTATTTAACGCTTTCGCCCCCGTCCCCGCCCTTGCCCTCGCCGGCGGGGGCGCTGTAGCAGCCGGAGGCGTAAACGCAGCCGTCGCAGCCGCGTCCGCAGCCGCCGCGGCTGATATTTTTGCCCTTTCTTTTATCCCTGATCAGCCCAGCGACAATCGCCGCCACAATCCCCAGCAAAACAAGACCGACGATCAAGGTTCCCAAAACTTCCGATAACATAACTAACCTCTACTAACGTTTTGTGCCTAACGCTTTGTGCCTAACGCTTTGTGCCTAACGCTTTGTGCCACTTAAAATTTTACCCAGCGCCGGCGCCTTGGAGGCCGGCTTAAACAGTAGCCAGAGAAACAAGGCCACCAGCCCGCAGGCCACCACCGTCCCGACGCCGAAAACACCGGCGGTAAAAAGCCTGCCCAGCTGATAAATACACAGCGCCACGATGTACGCGAACACCGTCTGGTAGCCGATGGCAAACCAGAACCAGCCGGCGTTGTTCATCTCCCGCTTGATGGCGCCGATAGCGGCGAAGCAAGGCGCGCACAGCAGATTGAAGATCAGGAAGGAATAAGCGGTGAGGGTAGTGTAACTCGCCGCCAGCGCGCCCCAAACCTCGGCGCCGTCCTCGGCTACCTCGCCCAGGCCGTACAGGATGCCAAAAGTACCCACCACATTTTCTTTCGCCACCAGCCCGGTGATCGCCGCCACAGCGGAACGCCAGTCGCCCCAGCCCAGGGGGCTGAAAACCCAGGCCAGACCGGAACCGATGCCGGCCAGCGCGCTTTGGGTCATTTCCGTCTGGCCGAAAGAGCCGTCAGCCCGCCAACCGAAATTGGAGGCGAACCACACAAAAATCGTTGACAGCAAAATAATGGTGCCGGCCTTTTTGATAAAAGACCAGCCCCGCTCCCACATGCTCCGCAAAATGCTGCTCAGCGTGGGCATGTGATACATGGGCAGCTCCATCACAAATGGCGCCACCTCGCCGGCGAACATCCTGGTCTTTTTTAAGATAACGCCGGAGCAAATAATCGCCGCGATGCCGGCGAAATAAGCGCTGGGGGCCACCCAGCCCGCCCCACCAAACAAAGCCCCCGCGATCAGGGCGATAATCGGCAGCTTGGCGCCGCAGGGAATGAAGGTGGTGGTCATGATCGTCATTTTCCGATCCCGATCGCTCTCGATGGTGCGGGAGGCCATGATGCCGGGCACGCCGCAGCCGGTGCCGATCAGGATGGGGATAAAGGATTTGCCGGAAAGGCCGAAGCGGCGAAAAATCCTGTCCATAATAAACGCGATGCGGGCCATATAGCCGCAGCTTTCCAGAAAGGCCAAAAAGAGAAAGAGGATGAGCATCTGCGGCACAAAACCCAGCACCGCGCCTACGCCGGCCACAATACCGTCCAGGATCAGGCCCTGGAGCCAGGCGGCGCAGTTGACCGCCGTCAGGAGATCGCCCAACAAGACAGGTATGCCGGGTATCCAGGGGCCGACGCCAAAGAGCCGCCAGCCCTCGCCAAACACGCCGTCATTGGCCCAATCCGTGGCGACGCTGCCCACCGTCGTGACGGCGACATAGTAGACGGTAAACATTACCGCCGCGAAGATCGGCAAAGCCAGCCAACGATTGGTCACTATCTTATCAATTTTGTCGGAGACGCTCAAGGCGCCCTGATTGGTGATGTCCCGGCAGTCCTTGATGATCGATTCGATATAGGCGTAACGCTCGGTGGTAATGACGCTTTCACTGTCGTCGCCCATCTCCGCCTCGCAGTTTTTAATATCGCCCTCAATATGGGCCAGGATTTCCGGCCCTAAGCCCAGCTTTTGGCTGATTTTCTCATCCCGCTCCAAAAGCTTGATGGCATACCAGCGCTGCCGTTCCTCCGGCATATCGTGGAGCACCGCTTCCTCGATGTGGGCCAAGGCGTGCTCCACGCTGCCGCCGAAGCTGTGCCGGGGCACGGTTTTGCCGCCCCTGGCCATCGCCACGGCCGCCGCGGCCGCCTCGGCGATGCCGTCGCCTTTCAGGGCCGAGATCGCCACGACCTCACAGCCCAGGGCCTTGGCCAGATTTTCGGTATGAATCTTGACGCCGGTCTTTTGCGCCACATCCATCATGTTGACCGCCACCGCCACCGGGATGCCCAATTCAGTCAGCTGGGTGGTCAAATACAGATTGCGCTCCAGATTGGTGCCGTCAACAATATTGAGGATAGCGTCAGGCAACTCATCGATTAAATAATTCCTGGTGATTACTTCTTCCAGGGTATAAGGGGAAAGAGAATAAATGCCGGGTAAATCCATGATAGTAACGTCTTTATCGCTTTTTAATTTGCCCTCTTTTTTTTCCACCGTCACGCCAGGCCAGTTACCCACAAATTGATTGGAGCCGGTTAGGGCGTTAAACAATGTGGTCTTGCCGCTATTGGGGTTTCCCGCCAAAGCGATTTTGATTGACATTGACATTCCTCCTCGTTTTACTTATTCCTCCTCATTTTACTTACTCCACCTCGATCAATTCCGCGTCGGCCTTGCGCAGGGAAAGCTCGTAGCCCCGCACGGTGACCTCTACCGGATCGCCCAGCGGCGCCACCTTGCGGATGAAGATTTCCACCCCTTTGGTGATGCCCATATCCATGATACGGCGCTTGATGGCGCCGGCTCCCGAAATTTTCACCACCCGAACTGTATCGCCGCATTTACTGGTCTTCAATGTACCCATATAGCCCCTCCTTCCCGTTTTTGTAATATATCCCGCCGCCGCCGGGATCAGACCATGATTTTGCCAGCCATTTCCCGGCTGATGGCGACCCTGGATTCCTTGATATTGACAATTAAGTTCCCGCTGATCGCCGCTACGACAGTAACCGTGCTTCCCACCACAAAGCCGAGATTTTCGAGAAACTGCCGCGCGCCGGCCTCACCGCCAATTTTTTTGATAATATTTTCCTCTCCCGCTTTAGCCATTGTCAAAGGTAACAATATCATAAACTCACACACTCCTGGTTTTATTCAGCCCAGCGGCGCCCGGCGGCACCCGGCGGCATCCAGCGCCGCCAAGCGGTGCCCGGCGACACACGGCGCCGCCCGGCGGCACCCGGCGGCATCCGGCGGCGCCCAGCCCCGGCGGCGCCGACCTACGGCCGGCCGTCAGCCGCTCCCGGGCAGGTATCGCCGCAGCACGTCCAACACATCCGCCAGATCCAGCGGCTTGCCCACATGGCCGTTCATGCCCGCCGCCAAGCATTTCTCTATATCCTCCCGAAATACGTTGGCGGTCATGGCGATGATGGGAATCGTCCGGGCCGTCGGCGCCGCCAGGGCGCGAATGCGGCGGGTAGCCTCATAGCCGTCCATTTCCGGCATTTGCACATCCATAAAAATCAAATCGTATCGCTCCGGCGCCGCGCTAAACAGCGCCACTGTCTCCGCCCCGTTCTCGGCGCAATCAATAGCCAGTTCCGTAGGTTCCAGCAAGGCCAGGACGATCTCCCGGTTGATCTCCAGATCCTCGGCCAATATCACCCGAGGGCCGGCAAAGCAGCCGGCG
>JAISDE010000006.1 GCA_031265035.1 Peptococcaceae bacterium
AAATAGAGAATTGGCAGTCCAATTGGGACGCCTACCGGCAGCAGCAGGGCAATCAGGTGACCCGAGAGGACATCGCCGGCGTGGTGTCGGTATGGACAGGGGTTCCGGTCACCCAAATCGCCCAGGAGGATTCCCGGCGGTTGCTGGAGTTGGAAAGCGCCCTGCATCGCCGGGTGGTCGGGCAGGAGGAAGCGGTGACGGCGATCGCCAAAGCGATCCGCCGCTCCGGCGCCGGGCTGCGGGATCCCCGCCGACCCATTGGCTCCTTTATTTTCGCCGGCCCTACCGGCGTGGGCAAGACCGAGTTGGCCAAGGCCATCGCCCAGGCTATGTTTGGGGATGAAAACGCTATGGTACGTCTGGATATGTCCGAGTATATGGAAAAGCATACCGTGTCCCGGATGCTGGGAGCGCCGCCCGGATATATCGGCCACGACGAGGGCGGTCAGCTGACGGAGGCGGTGCGCCGCCGGCCCTATACGGTGGTGTTGCTGGACGAGATTGAGAAAGCTCACCCGGATGTGTTTAATACTTTGCTGCAGGTGCTGGAGGACGGCCGGCTGACCGATTCCCGGGGCCGCACGGTAAATTGCCGGAACACCATCCTGATCATGACGTCTAATGTGGGCGCCGCCAGTCTGCGCCGGGAAAAGAGCATGGGCTTTATCACGACGATCGACAGCGCCGGGGAGTACAAGCGCATGAAAGCCCAGGTGCTGGGTGAGGTGCGAAAGGTATTCAAGCCGGAATTTCTCAATCGCCTGGATGAGGTCATCGTCTTCCATACCCTGGAGGACAAGGAGTTGGCCGCGATTGTGGATTTGATGCTGGAGCAGGTGACCGCTCGCCTGGAGGAACAAGAGATCAAGGTGAGCTTTGGGCCAGCCTTGCGCCGTCATCTGATAGCGGAGGGCAATGATCCCATGTACGGGGCCAGGCCGCTGCGGCGGGCTATTCAGCGGATCGTGGAGGATGAGTTGTCGGAAAAACGCCTGTTGGGCGAGTTGGAGAGCAAAAGCGCCTATTTGGCGGAATGGGAGGGCGAGGGGGCGGACGGCAGACTGACGCTGGCGGTAGAGATGAAAGAAACACCGGCGGCCCGGCTGCTGACAGAAGATCCGGCCCCGGCGGCAGAGGCGAAACCTGCTAAAGCCGCGAAACCGGCGAAGGCAAAGCCCGCGGCGGCGGCGGCAAAAGCGGCGAAAGCAGCAAAACCGGCCGAAGCGGCGAAACCGGCGAAGGCGAAACCCGCGGCGGCGGCGGCAAAAGCGGCAAAACCGGCCGAAGCGGCCGAAGCGGCGAAACCGGCGAAACAGGCCAAAGCGGCGAAACCGGCCAAAGCGAAGACAGCGGCGACGGCAAAACCTGCCAAACCCAAGGTAACCCGGCGGCCAAGCCCGAAACCGCCGGTGGATCCGGTGGAACCGGCGGATTCGCCTAGTCCGGTGGATCCGGCAAGCCCGGCGGATTTGGCTTAATCCTATGAAAACCAAATATGTTTGTCAGGCCTGCGGCTATGAATCGGCGCGATGGTTAGGTCGCTGCAGCCAATGCGGCGAGTGGGACTCCATGGTGGAAGCGGCTCAGGCGGACGAGGTAAAGACCGCGCCCGCTCACCGACGGCGGCAGTCCCTCAGCCCCTCGGAGCGGGACGGCCCCCAGCCCCTGACCGCCATTGACGACCTAGCGGTCAAGCGGCTGGACTTGGGGCTGACGGAGCTAAACCGGGTATTGGGCGGCGGGCTGGTACCCGGCTCCCTGGTGCTTTTGGCCGGCGATCCGGGCATCGGCAAATCCACCTTATTGCTCCAGGCCGCCGTTTTGGCGGCGGGCAGCCTGGAAAAGGTGTGGTATATCACCGGCGAGGAATCGGCGCGGCAAGTAAAGCTGCGGGCCGACCGCATGGGCTGCCGCTCGGGCAATTTATGGCTGTGGGCGCAAACGGATCTGGAGGCGCTGATCGGGCAAATCCAAGCGCTGCGGCCCGCTTTATTGATCGTGGATTCCATCCAGACTATGTATGCGCCGGATCTGGACAGCAGCCCCGGCAGCCTGGCCCAGGTCAGGGAGTGCGCCGCTCGGCTGGGCGCCGCCGCCAAGGCCCTGCACCTGCCGATCATCCTGGTGGGGCACGTCACAAAAGACGGCGGCATCGCCGGCCCCCGAGTGTTGGAGCATATGGTGGACACAGTCCTTTATTTTGAGGGGGAGCGGCATTATCCTTATCGGATTTTGCGGGCGGTAAAAAACCGTTTTGGCTCCACCTTTGAGATCGGCGTATTTGAGATGCGGGATCAAGGCCTGGCGGAGGTGCTGAACCCTTCCCTGGCGTTTTTGGCGGATCGGCCCCTGTCGGCGCCCGGCTCGGCCATCGCCGCCTGCATGGAGGGCAGCCGCCCCCTGCTGGCGGAGGTGCAGGCATTGGTCTGCCCCTCCAGCCTGGCTCAACCCAGGCGGGTAGTCACCGGCGCCGATTACAATCGGGTGAATATGATTTTGGCCGTGCTGGAAAAACGCGCCGGCCTGCGGCTGGGCGATCACGACGCCTATATAAATATCACCGGCGGCATCAGGCTGCAGGAACCGGCCATGGATCTGGCCATCGCCGCCGCTGTGGCCTCCAGTTTCAAAAATCAGCCCCTCAAGGAAAAGATGGCGGTGATTGGCGAAATAGGGCTGGCCGGCGAGGCCAGGCCTGTAGGTTTCCCGGAAAAGCGGGCGCAGGAAGCGGAAAAACTGGGCCTGACCCGGCTTTTGGCGCCCCGGGGCACCAAAGGCAAAGTAAAAAATATCCCTCTGGAAATTTTGGAGGCCGGCACCCTGATCGAGTTGCTGGACTTGGCGCTGGCGCCAAAGCAAAGCTAAGGCGAGGGTCTGCCCCCGCGCGACCGGCTCACGCCTCCGCCGCCGGCCACGCGACCGGCTCATACCTCCGCCGCCGGCCACGCGACCGGCTCAGGTCAAATTGTATCTGCCCAAAGTCTCCAGCTTGTCTGTCTCCGCCTGCAGGACTTCCTGCAAGGAAATATCAAAAACATTGCAAAGAGCGGTGAGATAAAAGAGATTCAGACCCACTTCCTGAATCAGTGTCTCCCGGCAGTTGTCACACAGCTGCCCTTCCACATGGGAGGACAGCATTTGGCGCAGATCGTCCAGATCGGCGTCCGGCGGCAATTTTGCTTTGGCGGCTCGGATCTCGATACAGCCACAACTGGTGACCGCCTTGACTACGGCGCGATTGCTGCGGGCGGCGGACTCCTGGTATTTGGACAAAATATCCAAAACACTTTGGTGGCGCAGCAAAAAGCGGGAAACAGCACTTTGAAAATCAGCGCATTGCATTTCTTTCATCTTTTTGTACCTCATCTGCGATAGTCCCAAGATTTTCAATCCTTGTACAGCCCCTATTATAGAAAAAGCCAGGGGAACTGTCAATCCGGCGCAAATAAAATTGAATAAATTTGTTCGCCAAATTTGTTCCAAATTTAGTTTCCAATTTTTTACCAAAATTGTTCGCGCAGAATTTTCATTTTGGCCATTGACGGCGGCCCGCCGGCTTAATAGAATGATTTCGTTTGTCTGCAAAGCGTTATACATAAAGGGGACGCGAGGGGGGCGAAAATAATTTTCGCCCCCAAAAACTCACTAGAGTGTGTCAAAAATGGGATAAAGTCTAGCGCG
>JAISDE010000018.1 GCA_031265035.1 Peptococcaceae bacterium
ATCATCAAAACACCATACCTGCTGGCAATCTCGCTCCAACTCCTCCAGCTCGTCTTCCGCCTCGCGTTCAAGATGCCCGATATGGAAAGGGCTCTGGATCTCGCCTTGAGCCTGGATCCCGGCGGGGATTCTGGTCAGTATGATAGCGAAGGTATCCGCGTTCAACGGATAGGCCTCTACCACCAGCTGAGAGTCGTCGCTGATCTCAAAGCCGCACTCCTTATAAGCCCGCTCCAAGAGATCATGGAAAAACTCCTGTAAATGGGGACTCATAGGCATCATCGCCCAATGCCGAAAGTCCCTTTCCTCCAAATCCCGGGTCGTCAGGATGATTTGTATCTTATCTTCGTTGATTTTGCGGAATTTCATCACTCGTCACCTCCCGGCAGCAATCCGCCTGTATCAGGAAACGCCTTATACCATGAATATCCCTGTTTTTATTCATCCGGCCTGATCCCATAATACCGCTTGATAGCATTATACTCTCTTATGCCGGTATTCCGCAAGCAGTAATAATCGTTTCCCCCGCGCGGGAAGACCGAAAGGCCGATTTTTTTGTGGCAAAGCCGATCTTTTTGCGGATTTTTTGTTGACATTCCGAAAACGGCCCGCTATAATTAGGCCAACATCAGCAAAGGCGCTGTGGGGCTATTCGCTCCCCGGCGCTTTCTTTATTTTCCGGCGCTTTTATTTCTGGGACTTTTATTCTGGGACTTTTATTTTAAGGGGGAGAATTGTATGAGCAATATCGCGGAACTTTTTGGCAGTTTGGTCTTCAACGACAAAGTAATGAGGGATCGGCTGCCCGCCAAAACTTACAAGGCCCTGCGCCAGACCATGCGATTGGGCAAAGAGCTGGCTCCGGAGGTGGCTGATGTAGTCGCCAACGCCATGAAAGACTGGGCCATTGAGAAAGGCGCCACCCACTTCACCCACTGGTTTCAGCCCATGACCGGCATCACGGCGGAAAAGCACGACAGCTTTATTACCCCGGTCGCCGACGGTTTGATCATCATGGACTTTTCCGGCAAGGAGCTGATCAAGGGCGAGCCGGACGCCTCCAGCTTTCCTTCCGGCGGTCTGCGAGCCACTTTTGAGGCCCGGGGCTATACCGCCTGGGATCCCACGTCTTACGCCTTCATTAAAGACGGAACCCTCTGTATCCCCACCGCTTTTTGCTCCTACAGCGGCGAGGCGCTGGACAAAAAAACCCCGCTACTGCGCTCTATGGAGACCCTTAATCATCAGGCGATACGGCTCCTGCGTATTTTAGGCAAGACCGACGTCGCCCGGGTTACCGCCACAGTCGGCCCGGAGCAGGAATATTTTCTGGTGGATCGGGAGCTGTACAAAAAGCGGAAAGACCTCATCTATACAGGCCGTACCCTGTTTGGCGCCAAGCCGCCCAAAGGGCAGGAAAAAGAGGATCATTATTTCGGCGCGATTCGCCCCAAAGTCGCCGCCTACATGCAGGACCTGGATGAGGAATTGTGGAAGCTGGGCATTTTGACCAAAACCAGGCATAATGAGGTCGCCCCCTCCCAGCATGAGCAGGCGCCGATTTTTACCACGGTCAATATCGCCACCGATCACAACCAGCTTACCATGGAGATCATGCAAAAAGTGGCTTTGCGGCACGGCCTGGTCTGCCTTCTCCACGAAAAGCCCTTCGCCGGGGTAAACGGCTCCGGCAAGCACAACAATTGGTCTATGTCCACCGATACCGGCGTCAACTTGT
Organism: Peptococcaceae bacterium; assembly: GCA_031265035.1. GTDB lineage: Bacteria > Bacillota > Peptococcia > DRI-13 > UBA5745 > JAISDE01. Next base: position 1,739 of record JAISDE010000018.1, read on the forward strand.
TGGAGCCGGGGGATAATCCCCAGGATAACGCCCAGTTTCTGGTCGCTTTGGCGGCGATCATCAAGGCGGTGGATACCTATCAGGATTTGCTGCGGGTGTCCGTGGCCAGCGCCGGCAACGATCACCGTCTGGGCGCCAACGAGGCGCCGCCGGCCATCGTCTCTATTTTCCTGGGCGACGAGTTGACCAATATCCTGCAAGCTATTGAGGAAGACAAAATTTACAAGGCCGATCATGAGGATATGTATATCGGCGTCAAATCTTTGCCCCCTATCCCCAAGGATACCACCGACCGCAACCGCACCTCCCCTTTCGCTTTCACCGGCAACAAATTTGAGTTCCGTATGCCTGGCTCATCCTTCTCCATCGCCGGGCCAAATTTTGTCATCAATACTATTGTGGCCGAATCCCTGCGGATTTTCTCCGACCGGCTGGAAAAAAGCAAAAATCTGCACAAGGATTTGACCGCGTTGGTAAAAGAAACCATTACCGCCCACAAACGGATTATCTTTAACGGCAACAATTACACCGACGAGTGGGCGATAGAGGCGGAAAAACGCGGCCTCTCCAACCTGAAAACCACGGTGGAGGCCATGCCGGCCTTTATCAGCGAGGAAAGCATTGATTTGTTTTCCCGGCACGGCATCCTGACGGAGACAGAGGTGCGTTCCCGTTACGATATTACTTTGGAGAATTACACCAAAACTATGGCGATCGAGGCGCAAACCGTGCTGGAGATCAGCCGGCGGGAAATCATGCCGGCCCTGGCCAAATATCAGTCCTTGCTTTGCGAGTCCGCTTTGGCCAAAGCCCAATTGGGCGAGATCAACGCCGATATGGAAAAGCAGCTTTTGGCCGCGATCAGCGCTTTGGCCGGCAATCTGTATCAAAAGGCGGAGGATTTGGAGAATCTGCTGACCCAGGCCAAAGGGGTGGAAAGGCTCCAGGAGCAAGCCGGCGCTTTCTGCTACCAGGTCTTTCCGGCCATGCAGGAATTACGGGCCGTCGCCGATCGGCTGGAAACCTTGGTGGCGGCGGAGTATTGGCCCTTTCCCACCTATGGCGACCTGCTTTTCAGCGTCTAAAAAACATACGCGTCGAAAAAAATATCAGCGTCTAAAAAACGTAAACGTCGAAAAAACATATAGGAGAAAACAGGAGCGAAAATATGACAAAAGAACGGGTTGTGGTATTGGATTTCGGCGGTCAGTACAACCAACTGATCGCCCGCTGTGTCCGGGAGGCGGGGGTGCTGGCGGAAATCCTGCCTTATGATACTTCTTTGGCGGCGATGCTGGCCGATCCCCGCCAACTGAAAGGGATCATCATGACCGGCGGCCCGGACAGCGTTTACGCCCCCGGCGCCCTGACCTGCGATCCGGCCATCTTTCAGGCCGGCGTGCCGGTATTGGGTATCTGTTACGGTATGCAATTGATGACCCGGTTTCTGTCCGGGCAAGTGGGCGCGGGCGGCGGCCCGGAATTTGGCCACACCGAGATCACCTTCGCCGCTCACCCGCTTTTCGCCGAGCTGGCGGCCCAGGAAAAAGACGAGCCGGGCGCCGGCCGCCATGTTTGGATGAATCACAATGACGCCGTGCTGCAAGCGCCGCCGGGCTTTCAAACTATCGCCCGCACCGACCGCTGCCCCAACGCCGCCTTCGCCGACGATCAACGCCGCCTTTACGGGCTGCAATTTCACCCGGAAGTCCGCCACACGCCCGGCGGCCGGCAGATTCTGCGCAATTTCTGCTTTAGCGTCTGCGCCTGCCGGGGCGACTGGCAAATGTCTGACCTGACGGTCAGCCTGGTGGACGACATTCGCCGGCAAGCCGGCGACGGCCAGGTGCTCTGCGCCCTATCCGGCGGCGTGGACTCCTCGGTAGCGGCGGTACTGGTGCACAAGGCCATCGGTTCCCGCCTGACCTGCGTCTTCGTGGATCATGGCCTGCTGCGGCAGCATGAGGCGACGGAGGTGATGGCCTTTTACCGGGAAACCCTGGGCATGAACATCATTCCCGTAGACGCCGCCGACCGTTTTTTGGGCAAGCTCGCCGGCGTCACCGACCCGGAGCGAAAGCGCAAGATCATCGGCGGGGAATTTATCCGGGTCTTTGAGGAAGAAGCCAGGAAACTGGGAGGCGCCGATTATCTGGTTCAGGGCACTATTTACCCCGACGTGATCGAAAGCGGCCACGGCAAAGCCGCCGTGATCAAGAGCCATCATAATGTGGGCGGGCTGCCGCCGGATATCTCTTTCAAGGGCCTGATTGAGCCTCTGCGCTCCCTTTTCAAGGATGAGGTGCGCCGCCTGGGCGAGGCTCTGGGTATCCCCCGGGCGCTGGTCTGGCGCCAGCCCTTTCCCGGACCCGGTCTGGCGATCCGGATCATGGGCGAGATCACGGCGGAACGGCTGCGGATCGTGCGGGAAAGCGATTGGATTTTCCGGGAGGAAGTGGCCAAGGCCGGCCTGGATCAGGCGATTTGGCAATATTTCACCGTGTTTACCGGCGTGCGGACAGTAGGCGTCATGGGGGACGACCGTACCTATGACCATGTAATAGCGCTGCGGGCGGTCACCAGCAGCGACGCCATGACCGTGGAGTTCGCCGAGCTGCCCTACGCGCTGCTGGCCAAGGTCTCCCAGCGGATCATCAATGAGGTGAGGGGCTGCAGCCGGGTGGTCTACGACATTACCAGCAAACCGCCAGGGACGATAGAGTGGGAATGATGACATAAAACAGCCTTTTGGCGCATTATCGCTGCTTTTTTAGCCCTTTATTTCTCCCCGTGGTGTCCCCGTGGTGTCAATAGCTGAAAATTTCCCTGACAACAAAAAAAGCTGCCCAAATACCATTGCCTTATATTTGGGCAGCTTTAATATTGAGTTTACACGGCCAGAAAGCAGAATTTCTAAG
>JAISDE010000023.1 GCA_031265035.1 Peptococcaceae bacterium
CCTTTTTGTGGACAGCGAAGTTGAAGGTAAACTCGGTGAAAGAGGCATCAGAAAAAATGAATTTGAGGCTCGCGGCATAGATGCCGGCCAGCAGATTGTTTTTTGGTCCCACAGTACGAAACATATCGGTGACATTATCTGGTGTATCTAAATTATAGTAGTCGGTGGAACCAGCTGGTTCTAGTGCCGCGTTTGAGATGACACCATCCTTTACCTCAAATTTCTCCGCCGTCACAGTGCCGTAGCCCTCGTAGACCTCGCCGAAGTCATGAGTGCCAGTCAAATGCACTACCGCCCGGGAGGGGTTGCCGTGGAAGCTGGCGGCGGTGGCTTTCATCCGTATGAAATAAGCACCCGTAGGAAGAACTTTGATTTTATTGTCCGCCGGTACACCAGTCCAAGTTAGATCGCCCACTTTTTGATACTCCAAACCGCCGCCGTCAACAGTGATAATGCCGTCACCAGTGACGCCGCCATCTATCGCGCTCGGTTTAATATCGGTGATCGTAGGTGCCGCCGGGCGCTGGGGTATGGTCAGCTTCTGGGCCTGGCTGTCCACGGTATTGGCGCCTCCCGCCAATACCAGGGTAACTTCGTTTGGCCCGCCGCTCATCCATGACTCGCGGATCGGGAAGGTGGTCTGGCCGGACAGATCAAATGTGCCGCTGCCCACGCCGCTGACGCTAAACTTATAGGTTCTGCCGTCCTTGAGGCCGGTCAGTTCCTCGGTTTGGTAGTTTATAGCCACCGCTGGCTTATCCTCCGGTACCGGCGCGTACACCGTTACAGATTGCGATGTAGGTGACTTAACGGTATAATTTTGGCCGCCGTAAGCCCAATCGTTGACCGTCACCGTGGCGGTGGCGTTGTTGACGGCAACGTTGACATTGACCCGCCAGGTTTTGGCGTCGCTGTCGCCGTAGTTGGTGACGATTGTGGCCTGAGCCGCGCCCTCGACCTTCACCGCCGCCGCCGTCAGGCCCGTCACCTCCCGGTCGAAGGTGATCAGCAGGCCCGTCGTCGCCGCCTTACCGTCGGCGCCTCCAATTGCTATCACGTTGAAACCAACTGCCAGGCTGCTGTACTGCACATCAATCTTCTCTTTGATTTTCGAGGCGAAAGCCGCGGTCGTGGGCGCCAGCCGAGCGTCGTACAGGCCGGTTCGCAGGGTATTGATCTGATTGTTGACGTTTTGCCAACCGCCATTGCCGCTGCCGCTCAGCCGGTATTGGAAGGCGCCGCCGCCGGCTTTGGCCAGGCCGCCGTCCGCCGACTGGTCGGTAGTGGCGTAACGGGCCGTCACCGCGGGCGCCGCCGCCCGGCCGGTCACGGTGAGGCTGGCCGGCGCCGAGTCCGGGTAAGCGGGCGTCGTCGGGTCGCCGGTGGGCGCGCCTTTCCGGACGACCGACAGGGTAAACCCGGTGTCGGCGTAGGGCGTGACAGGATCCATATGGTTGATCGGGACGGGGCCGCCGCCGCCGGCGACCGTCACGGCGTAATCGTCGGCCGAGTGGCCGCTCCTGAGAAGCAGCGTCTCGTTGATGTAGTCGATTCTCACCACATCCCCAGGGGCGGGGGCGGCCATGGCGGTGTAAATCGGGCCGATCGACCTGGGCTCCGAGGGGTTGTGATTCTCGTCGCCCCGGGCCGACACCTCCAAGGTATAGGCGCTTTGGGGGCTGAGACCCGTAAGGGCTTGGGAGGGGCCGCCATTAAGAGCTAGCTCGGCCTCACCCAGATACCAGTCCAGGGTAGCGCCGGCCGGCGCGTCGGGGAGGCTGACCGTAAAGCCGCTGTCGGTAACGCCGCTCACCGTCGGAGCGCTGCCCATGTCCCATTCCGCTTTGTTGACCACCAGGCGGGCGGCGGCCTCGGAGGTTTTTTGGTTATAGTCGTCGCCGGGATCATAGTAAGTAGCCTCGATGGGCCCGATATATGTCCCGGCGCCCAGCGTGGTGTTGGCGTAAACGCCCACGGTGACCGACTGGCCGCCGCCTATGGGGCCAGCTGAGGCCGGGTCAATATGGAAGTGATCAAGGACCCGGAAGTCCCCTTCGTCGTCAAGGGCCACATCGGGCAGGGCGAATTCTACATTACCGATATCGAGGGCGCTGACATTCTTGACGGTAATAGAGCCTATGAAAGCGCCCGCCAAATTAGCCGTATGGTCATAGTTGATAGCCCCAAAATCCGCGGCCTCCAAGGTGATGGGCAGGGGCCTGACCGTGACGGCCAGGGAGGCCGGCGCCGCCGCCGTGGCCGGCCGCCGGAATTGATAAGCTGTGCCGGCGTCATAGTCGCCGACCGTAAAGAGGCCGAGGCTTGGCGCGACCGGCGCCCAGGTGGCGCCAGCGTCAACGCTGTACACATAATCCGTAACGGAGTCGCCGAGGCCGGAGAAAGTGATATAGGAGCCGGAGACCGTCGCCCCCAAGCCGGTGGGGGTGAGTAAACGGGCCGGGATACTGGTAGTTGTAACAGTGGAGGCGAAAGACCCGCCGCCTGCCGCCGCCGGCGCGCGGGAGCTCACCGACCGGGCCGCCCCATGCCAGCCGAGAGCGGCGAGAGGGATGAGGCCACCATCGCCCAGCGTCGCGGTACCCCATGACCCGGTAGAGCCGGCCCGATACTCCAGCGGGCTTCCCTCAGCGGCCGCCTGGCCGTCGATACCGATCATGAGTGTCTCAGCCTCGTAATCCGCCGCCAGCTCTGACAGGACGGGCCGGGCCGGGAACGGCAGCTCCCTGGTGGGGTACGCGGCGGCGCCGGCGTAAGCGTCCCCGGCCAGGCGATAAGACAGGGCGCCAGGGCCGCTGGACCCGTTGAGGGCCGCCGTCAGGCTGATATACCCGGCGCCGGCGCTCTGGGCCCAATTGGCGCCGCCGTCAAAGCTATAGGACAGCGGCGCGGGGATAGAGCCGCCGCCCAGGGGCCGGGCCCGCTCCCCGGCGTAGTCGATCTCTAATTCCCCCGGATAGGGGTACACCCGGACGCCCTTCATGTAGACGCCGGCGGCGGGCCTGGTCACCGCCTGATAGATCAGCCCGGATTCCAGGCCGGTAAACGTGATGGCGGCGCCGTCGGAGGCCGCCGTCTGGGCCTGGAGTATGGCGCCGCTGGCGGGGTCAACCAGGGCGTAAGTATAGCCGGCCGTCGCCCCTGTCACGCTGATGGAGGTCCCGGCGGCGCCCCGGCTCACCTGTGTCTCCGCGAGATCGACGCCGGCCACGGCGCCGCCCCCGCCGCTGACGGCGGGGGTGGCGACCCTCACGGCCGCGACACCGCCGTCGGGATTGTAAGCCGCCGCCCCATAAGTGACCTCATTGTAGCCGAAGGGCCGGGCCGCCAGATAATATACCGTGTTGGGGACCAGGTTCGGGAAACGCAGATCCCCGCCGCCGTCCACCCAGATAGCGGCGGCGTCTGACCCTTTGTCAGGCAGCTCAGCGCCCGCCGCGCCAACCGCCGGTAGCAGGGCGTACTGCGCGTCGTTGCGGGAGTTCTCCACGGCCACAAAAGCGTAGGCGCCGTCCAGCCCCGCCGTCACCGCCGCGATGGCTGTGTCGTCGGCGCTCTTGGCCGGCAGGATCTTGACGTCGCTGTAATACCCCTCGTCCAATACGTCGGCGGGGTAAATAGTCGTGCCCAGGCCCTCGTTGATGGCCGCCACCGGGACGCCTACCACCCGGGAGGTCTTGCCCGGCGTCAGGCCACTGCAGGTGAGGGCGCCGCCGTCGCTCAGCCCGGCGTACCATTGCTCGCCGTCGCCCAGGCCGGCGGTGGTGGGATAATCTGGCGTGGGGGCGGTGGCGCCGGCGCCGTCGGGGTCATAGCTGGCCGCCGCGTCGTAGAGGGTTATGGCGCTGGAACCCCGCAGCTCCGTCAGGCCGTAGGCGAAGCCGGATCGGGTACTCACGGACAGCTCCGTTTCCCCTGTGTAGCTGATCTCCTGCTGGAGATACAAAGTCGAGCCGGAGGCGAAGGTGATGTTGTCCAGGATATTGCCTGCCGCCGCCATGGAGCGATAGATAGAGACAAAACCGAAGACTGTCGTGCCCTGACCGGCCGGGACTGTGTAGGAGCCGGAGCGGGTATAAAACTTATTATCCCTGGGCGACGACGAGATGAATACATAGTAAGGCTTGCCACCGTAGATCGTGGAATAGGAGCGCTCCGCGTCGTTGAACGTTTTCGCCAGATAATCCGCCTGTGTAATATGGTTGGCCGGATCATCCATAACCTGCTGAACAATGGCGTTGAAATGTGTGTACATATTCACGCCGTAGGCGTAGTCGCCGCCGTTTATGGCTTGGGTCAATGGCGGGGCTACATAGGTCGGGCTCGCTCCGTAGGAGAATATGAACGCGCCGGAGGGAAGCCCGCTGGAGGTAGATGTATTGATGTTCCTGTTGTTGAACTCGGTGGGGCTGACTTTATTCCAATAGTTAAACACGCCCATAGCGGCATAGTCGGATTCCTCATTTATGGCGGGGCCGATGACCACGGCCATAACGTCGGGATTCGCGCTGCCTACTTGTCTGGTTCTGGCGCCGTGGTCGAGCTTCCATTCGTAGATCTTGCCCGGGACGGTGGCGATATCCTGATAGAGGGTCGAGTCGGCGAAAGCGGCCAGCTCCGCCGCGGTGGTAGTGTTAGCCGATAAATAGCCTTTGCCGATCTCCAATTGTTTGCCGGTGGAGCTTTGGCGGGTGTCGGGAGTTCCCTCGTGGGTCGTGTCCCAGTACCCGGCGGCGGGCGGATATGTATTCAGGCGGGTGATCGTGGAGGTATATGCCTGAAAGTCGCCATTCATAACGCGATCTTTCAGCGTCCTGTCCACGATCTTCGCCGCGGCGATCCGGGTGGTGATTTTTTTTTGGTTCGATACGTTATTGCTTTCGTCTGTGACGTGGTTTGTGATCTCCGCCCAGTAATAGTACCAATGAGAGCCAGCGTCGGCAGGCGCCGGCGTGGTGGTGGTCAGCACAGCGCTGGTCGCGCTGTCGCCAACGTCAGGCGCCGATCCCACCGTGGTGGCGTTAACAATCGCGTTCTGGCCTGCCCCGTTGGGGTCGGCGACCTCGCTCGCGAAGGGGCCGGAGCGGTACCACTGATAGGTCAAATAGCCGCCCTCCGGGCTGGAGGCGGCTACGTAAAAGCGGGCCGTCGCGTTCTCCGCGTAAGTGGCGTCCGCCGGCTGCCTCAGTATGGATGGTTCCAGGGCGTCCGCGGCCACCACCGCCTGGGGGGCCGCCGCCGGCAGCAGGGTCAGGATCATCAGGGCGGCCAGGGCGGCTGACAGCGCCCGGCGGGAAAACCCCCGCCGCCGCGCCGGCGGTCGCCGCGAGCGCGTCAATTGCCTCATACTTTGCTTTGTCGATTGCTTCCTCATAAGCTGGCCCTCCCTGTATTCACTTTGACTCGCCGCGTATCCCCGCTATGTATTATGTACTATGTATATGTACACAAAGCGCTTTTGGCATTATTTTATCCAATCGGCGGCTTCTTGTCAACTTTTCCGTTATATTTAACAGTATTTTCTAAATACCAGAAAAAATCGCCCCGATCCCCTCGCTGAGGTTGACCTGCCTAAAGGATCGGTGTTATTATTGTGGGAATAAAGCCTCATCTCTCCAAGATGAGGTAGCGGTGGAGCGCTATCCGTCAAGCAAAAAATTGCGCGAAGGAGAGAGGAAGCATGAAGCGTCATGGTACCATAGGGGTAAACGAGCGGGGGCATCTGGAAATCGGCGGTTGTGACGCCGTGGAGCTGGTACGGGAGTTCGGCAGCCCGCTGTACGTAATCGACGAGGATTTGGTACGGCAGAACTGCCGGGCCTATCATCAGGCTTTTATCGAGGGCATTCCCGGCGGCGAGGTGGCTTACGCCAGCAAGGCTTTTTGTAATTTGGCCATGGCTCGGCTGGTGATTCAGGAGGATTTGGGGATCGACGTAGTATCCGCCGGGGAGCTGTATACCGCCCTGAGCGCCGGCGCCGACCCGGGGCGAATCGATTTCAACGGCAACAATAAGACGCCGGATGAGTTGCGTTACGCCCTGGAGAGCCGGGTCGGCCGCTTTATCGCGGATAATTTCACGGAGATTCAAGCCCTGGACGAGATGGCCGGCAGCCTGGGTCTCCGCCCCAAGGTGTTGCTCCGGGTCCAGCCGGGGATTGAGGCCCACACCCATGAGTACATCCAGACCGGCAAGATCGACTCCAAGTTTGGCTTGAGCATCGCCACCGGCCAGGCGATGGAGGCCCTGACCCTGATGAGCAAGAAGGAGAATCTCGATTTGGTGGGGATTCATTGTCATATCGGCTCCCAGATCTTTGAGGTGGACGCTTTCGCTCAGGCCGCCAGGATCATGGCCTCTTTTATGTCCTACGCCAGGGACAGCCTGGGCTTCCCGTTGCCGGAGCTGAATTTGGGCGGCGGGTTCGGGATTTATTACAACCAAAACGACAGCCCGGCGCCGGTGCGGGATTTTGCCCAGGCGATGTACGCCGCGCTGCGGGATGAGATGGGCAAGCTGAGCTTTCCCCTGCCCCGGCGAATCTCCATCGAGCCGGGCCGCTCCATTATCGGCAACGCCGGCACGACGCTGTATACGGTGGGTTCCATCAAGACTATCCCCAGGGTGCGCACTTATATCGCGGTGGACGGCGGCATGACCGATAATCCCCGACCGGCGCTGTATCAGGCCAAGTACGAGATGGCCCTGGCCAATAAGATGCTGGCCGCCAACCAGATCGTGGCCTCTGTGGCGGGCCCATGCTGCGAGACCGGGGATATGCTGATTTGGGACGCGGCTATGCCTTGGGTGGAGACCGGCGATATTCTGGCGGTGTTCAGCACCGGCGCCTATAATTATTCCATGGCCAGCAATTACAACCGGCTGCTCAAGCCGGCCGCTGTTTTGGTGGCCGAGGGCAAGGCTCGTCTGATCCTGCGCCGGGAAAATTTCGCCGATTTGGTCAGGAACGATTTGATGCCCGAGCATTTGTTGTGGAATCAAGGCAAGCAGTGGCAAAAGCTGACTTTGCCGGAAGGAGAGGCGGAGCTTACTCTGCCGGAAGGGAAGGCAGGGTCAGCTCTGCCGGAAGGGGAGGCGGAGTTGGCTTTGCCGGAAGGGGAGGCGCGGGTTGAGTAATTTCACAAGAGAGTTGTCGCAATGGATCTATTTGTTGCCGGCGATTATTATTTCCTTGAGTTTTCATGAGTTCGCCCACGCGTTCGCGGCTCACCTGCTGGGGGATAATACCGCCAGAAATCTGGGCCGCCTGTCGCTCAACCCGTTGCGGCATGTGGATCCCATCGGGCTGATTATGCTGCTGCTGTTTCGTTTCGGCTGGGCCAGGCCGGTGCCGGTCAATCCCCGGAATTTCCGCTCCACCGACGAGAAAAGCGGTATGCTGCTGACCGCGGTGGCGGGGCCTTTCGCCAATATACTTTTGGTGTTTGTAGGGCTGCTGCTATATCAATTGCTGCCCTGGGGCGCGTTTTATCGTTTGCCCTGGCTGCACTCCTTTTTCATGATTTTTATCTACTTAAACGCTAATCTGGCTTTTTTGAACCTGATTCCCGTGCCGCCCCTGGACGGCTCCAAGATTTTGTTTGGCCTCCTGCCCAACCGGTTTTACCCGTGGCTGGGTTATCTGGAGCGCTATGGCTCTATCCTGCTGATTTTCCTGATTTTCAGCGGCGCCACGGGCCAGATTATCAGCCCGTTGTCCAGTGGGCTGATCAACACTTTTCAGAAGTTTTTCTCGCTCTTTTTCCACTGACGATAAATAATGGGGGGGAGTTTTCGCGTGTCCGAAAAAAAGGGAATTATTCTTAGCGGTATGCGGCCTACGGGGTTGCTGCATATCGGGCATTTGAGCGTGCTGGAAAATTGGGCGGCGCTGCAAAAGGATTATCAGTGTTATTATATGGTGGCTGATTGGCACGCTTTGACCAGCGATTATGACGATACCTCGCGGCTGCCGGCCCAGCGGGAGATGATGCTGCTGGATTGGCTGGCCGCCGGCCTGGAGCCGGAAAACGCCGTGATGTTTGTCCAGTCGGGGGTCAAGGCCCACGCCGAGCTGTCGCTGCTGCTGGGCATGAATATGCCCCTGGCCTGGCTGGAGCGGGTGCCTACCTACAAGGATCAGATTGAGCAGTTGGGCAAGCAGGGCAAGGATATTCGCACCTACGGCTTCCTGGGCTATCCCCTTTTGATGGCGGCGGATATTTTGGTGTACCGGGCCAATTTGGTGCCGGTGGGGGAAGACCAGGGCGCGCATCTGGAGTTTTCCAGGGAGCTGGTACGCCGGTTTCATCATTTGTACGGGCGGGAGATTTTTCCGGAGCCTTTGCCGCTGTACGCTAAAATCCCTTCCCTGCCCGGCACGGACGGCCGGAAGATGAGCAAGAGCTATCATAATGATATCCCCTTGAGCGCGCCGCCGGCGCTGGTGACGGAGAAGGTCAAGACGATGATTACCGATCCGGCCCGGATCAGGAAGACGGATTTGGGCCATCCGGAGATTTGCTCGGTCAGCAGATATCAGTCTATTTATAATGAGGGGCAGGCGGCGGAGATTCAGTCGGCCTGCCGCTCGGGGCAGATCGGTTGCGCGGAGTGCAAAAAGCGGCTGACGGAGCGGCTCAACCAAAAGTTGGCGCCGATTCTGGAGCGCCGGGAGCGGTACAGCCAAAATCCGGGCTGGCTGCGGGAGATTTGCGCCGACGGCAACGCCAAGGCCGGGCAGGCGGCGGCGGCGACCATGGAGCTGGTTCGGGCCGCCATGAATCTGTGAGGGGCGAGGATTTATGATGGGCGGGGATTTGTGATGGGCGGATATCAGGTGACGCTGCCGGAATTTGAGGGGCCTCTTGACCTGCTGCTGAGTTTGATCCATACTCACAAGCTGGATATCTGTGATATCCCCATAGCCTTTATCACCGAGAAGTACATGGATTACCTGAAACAGGCGGGGGAGATCGATTTAGAGATGTGCGGCGAGTTTATAGTAATGGTGGGGACGCTGCTGGCGATCAAGGCCCGGATGCTGCTGCCCAAACGGCCGGCGGATGAGGACGCCGAGGATGAGGCTGATCCCAGGGATCCTTTGGTGGAGCAATTGCGGGCGCGGGAGGAGTATCTCCTATATAAGGAAAAATCTCTGGAGCTGAAAGAACTCTACGCCGCCCAGGCCCTGATTCATTACCGGGCGGTGGATGACAGCCAGCTTTTGCGCCTGTTCCCGCCGCCCAACCCGGTAGGCGATCTGAGCGCCGACGATCTGCGCTCAATTTTTCAACAGGTATTGGCCGCTTGGGCCGCCCGGGAGGAAACTATTGTGGTGCCCAGGGAGGTGATCAGCCTGCGGCAGCAGATGAACGCCTGGCTGAGCCTTTTGGCCCGGCGGCCGGGGGGCGTGGAGCTCAGGGATTTTTTGGCGGGCCGCCAGGGGCGGCGCCTGTCCCACCTGATCACCGCTTTCATGTCTTTGTTGGAGCTGCTGCATAAAGGGCTGATCAGGGTGCGGCAGGAGCGGCCTTTTGGCGGGATTTATGTCTTCCCGCGGGAAACGCCGGGAAAGGAGCCGCCAGTTTATGAACCTGTTCTCCCGGGAAATTAAGGAGTTAGTGGAGGCTCTGCTGCTTTGCTCCGCCGAGCCGTTATCCCTGAAAACCCTGGCGGAGATCACGGGGCAGGAGCCGGGCGATTTGCTGGAGGTTTTGGAGGGGCTGCGGGATGAGTACGCCGAGCAAAGCCGCGGCTTTGAGATCCGGGAGATCGCTGGCGGCTGGTGCTTTGCCACCTTTCCCCGCCACGCGTCCTATATTGAGAGATTGGTTAAGCCCCGCCTGTCGTCCCTCAGCCCCTCGGCGGCGGAGGTTTTGACCATTATCGCTTACCGCCAGCCGATCACTAGGGGGGAATTGGAGGATATCCGGGGCGTCAATAGCGATTCCCCCGTCAATACCCTGCTGAATCGGGGGCTGATCCGGGAGGCGGGGCGCAAGGATGTGCCCGGCCGGCCGATTTTGTTCGCGACTACGGCGGATTTTTTGAAGCGTTTCGGCCTCAATTCCCTGGGGGATTTGAAGCCCCTGGCCGGGGGCGGGGGCGGGGGAGAGGCCGCTAAAGCTGTAAGCGATGCCGGCGAGGCAGGCGAGGCTGATGATGTCAGTGAGATCGGCGAGGGCGATGAGGCCGATGAGGTTGAGGCTGCCGGCGAGGCCGGCGAGGGCGCCGAGGCCGGGGAAATGACGCGGGAATAAAATAATAAAAAAGTCGGGTGTAAAATTTTGGAGCGCTTGCAAAAATATCTGGCCCGCTGTGGTGTCGCTTCCCGCCGGCAGGCCGAGCAGATGATTACGGCGGGCCGGGTGGCGGTCAATGGCGTCACCGTTTTGAGAGCGGGCGTCTCGGTGGAGCCGGGCAAAGATCGGGTGAGCGCGGATGGCCGGCCGGTCGTCGCCAAGGCGGAAAATACTTACATTATGCTGAATAAGCCGGCGGGGGTTCTTTGTACCTGCCGGGATCCCCATGGGCGAAAAACGGCGCTGGAGCTTTTGCCTGACCAGGCCGCGCGGCTTTTTCCCGTGGGGCGGCTGGATTGGGAGACGGAAGGGCTGCTGCTGCTGACGGACGACGGGGAGCTGGCCAACAGGCTGACCCACCCGCGATATATGATGCCCAAAACCTATTTGGTGGAGACGCCAGATTGGCTGACCGACGAGAAGGCCCAGGCTCTGCGGGAGGGAGTGCGGCTGGCGGACGGCCTGACCCGGCCGGCCAGGGTTGTTATAAATTACCGGGAGCGCCGCCGGGGCAGCCGTTTTTCGCTGACTATCACAGAGGGACGTAACCGGCAGGTGCGGCGAATGTGCGAGGCCCTGGCCTTGGTTGTGCGCTATCTTTGCCGGGTTCAGCTGGGCAGCCTGACCCTGGGCGACCTCCAGCCCGGCGATTGGCGGCCTTTGACGGCGCCGGAGGCGGCGAAACTAAAATCCTTGCAATATGCCCGGGAAAATAGTAAAATGTACCCGTAATTAAAAGAGAGCAGAGGCGTTTAATGGAATATGGCTCCAAAAAAGTCTCGTCTGCCGCTATCCGTTTAGCGTTGACCGATAGCCGGGAGGAGGAGCAGGTTCTGAAAAGAGAGTTGGCCGCGTTGGGCATCCGGTCTGTCGCGGTGGATTACGGCGGCGATTTTGCCCTGTCCGCTAAAAAAATCATTGAGCGGGCGATTGTCGCGGCCAAGCGGGAGCTGGTGATTAAAGAGAATCATTATGACGAGGGGGCGGTGTCCGGCGCCACCAGGGAGGCTCTGGCCCAGATTCTGGACAAGGCCTTTGGGTTGAACGTGGGCGGCAAGCTGGCCATCGCCAGGGGCGGCGATCATATCTCTGTCTGTATTTATTTGGCGGTCGGGCTGTTGCACCTGAATGATATCGCTATCGGGCTGGCCCATCGGGCGGCGCCTGACTTTGGCGGGGGGGAGGCAACCCCATCCAAATAGCCATTGACGGGCCGGCGGGAGCCGGCAAAAGCCGCGCGGCGAGGGCGCTGGCCGCGGAGTTGGGGTTTGTTCATATTGATACCGGCGCTATGTATCGGGCCGTGACCTGGCTGGCCCTGCGGGAAAACCTGCCCTTGACGGATGAGGCCGCCTTGAGCCGGTTGGCGGCGGCGGCTGTTATTGAGTTCAGGCCGGAGGCTGGCTCGGGCGGGCAGGAGGTTTATTGCCAGGGGGAAAATGTCACGGCGGCTATTCGGCGGCCGGCGGTCAGTCGGGCGGTGTCCCTGGTATCGGCTGTCGACGGGGTGCGGGCGGCTATGCTCAAGGCCCAGCGCTCGCTGGCGGCGGATCGGGATGTGGTGATGGAGGGCCGGGATATTGGGACGGTGGTGCTGCCCCAGGCCCAATGCAAAATTTTCCTGACCGCTTCCCCCGAGGAACGGGCCGCCCGGCGGCTGCTGCAATTGCGGGGCGGCGGCGGGGCCGGCGAGGCTGACGCGGCTGACGCGGCTGACGCGGCTGACGTTTTGGCCAGGGCCGGGGGAATGACCCCGGCGGAAATTGAGATCCTGCGGGATATGACCAAAAGGGATTATCAGGACAGCCACCGCGCCAATAGCCCCACGCGGCCGGCGGAGGACAGCGTGATTTTGGACACCACCTCGTTATCCTTCTCGCTGGTGCTGGAACGCCTTTTGGCGTTGGCCCGCGATAGACAAAGGACGGCAAAGACGCGAGACCGGCTGTGTCAGCGATAATGTTACAAAGTGCTAGTCGCGCGTGTCAGCTAAAACTTGTCGGCGATCTTGGTAAAGTTTTAGCCGACACGCGCGACTAGACTGCCGGTTCCCACCGGCCTAAGGAGTTTTCGCGGCATGTTATACCAATTTGTTTATTACTTTCTGGCACCTTGTGTCATTGGCGTTTTTTTGCGATTATTCAATCGGGTAAAGTTGATTGATTTCGACAAAATCCCTACCCGGGGGCCGGTGATCCTGATCGCCAATCATGTCAGTATGTGGGATCCTGTCTATCTTTACTGTTTTGTAAGGCGGCGGGCCTATTTTATGGCGAAATCAGAATTATTTGATATTCCGGTGATCGGCTGGTTGCTGCGGCGAATTCGGGCTTTTCCCGTCAAGCGCAATACGGTGGATCGAGGCGCTTTAAGGCGGGCGTCGGCCATTTTGGCGGCCAACGGCTTTCTGGTGGTTTTTCCCGAGGGTACCCGGGGCAAGGGGGAGGAACTATTGGAATTTAAGGACGGCGCCGCGCTTTTGGCCCACCGGGACGGCGTCGCGGTGGTTCCCCTGGGGATTTCCGGCACCGCCAGAAGTTTTCCCAAGTCCTTGGGCGGCAGGGTTCGGATTCTTTGCGGCTCGCCGATGCCTTTGGCGGAATTTCAAGGGCGCAAGGCCAGCGCCGCTTCGCTGAAAGAGATGTCCGAGGTGTTTCGTCAGGAAGTGACCAGATTGCGGGATGAGGCGGGACGGCTGTGAGGATGCCGGGAAAAGGGGCGACGTAGCTGTGAGAGTTCTGCTGGCGGCCGACGCCGGTATGTGTTTTGGGGTCAGGCGGGCGCTGGCGTTGGCCGGTCAGGCGGCGGACAAAGCCGCCGCCGCCGCTGTTCGGGTCAGGCTTCTGGGCGAGTTGGCGCACAATCGGCAAATGGATGATTGGCTGGCCGCCGCCGGCATCGGCCAGGGCAGGCCGGAGGAGCTGGGGCCGGGGGATATCGCTATTTTACCCAGCCATGGCAAGGGGCCGGCTTTGTACGCCGAGTTGACAGCCAAGGGCTGTGAGATTGTGGACGGGACTTGCCCGTTGGTGGCGTCGGCTAGGGAAAAGGCGCTGGCCGCCAAGGCGTCGGGGCATTTTATTCTCATCCTGGGGGATGAGCGTCATGACGAGGTCGCCGCTTATCGGGAATGGTTGGGCGATAGCTGCCTGATTGTCCCGGAGCCGACGACGGAGTTTTTTTCGCCTTTGCCGGAAAATTTGGCGGTGATGGCGCAGACTACGGAAAGCCCCGACCGTTTTCAACAGTTCGCGGCCCGTTGGCGGGAGGGCGGTCCCGCGCCTTTGGTTTTGGATACTATTTGCGCGGCCACCAAGCGACGCCGGGAAGCGGCGGCGGCTTTAGCCGGCGAGGTAGACGCTTTTTTGGTGATTGGGGGGCGGCACAGCGCCAATACCCAAAATCTGGGCGAGTATTGCCGGACGCTGCGGCGGCGAACCTATATGGTGGAATCGAAGGATGATATTGATCCAGCCTGGTTCGCCGGTATAAAATCTTTAGGGATCACCGCAGGGGCTTCCACCCCTGAGTGGATAATCAAGGAGGTATTGGAAATGACGGATGAGTTCAAAGATCAAGGGCAGCAGGGATTTGGGCCGGAGGCTCAATCTGCGGAGATGGAGCGGGAACAGGCGCTGGCGGGGGAGCCGACGCCGAGTCCGGCGGATGTAACAAGCCCGAAAGAAGCAGTGGACGGGGAAGAAAATCGGGAATCGGCCCCGGCGGCGGAAGCGGCAGAAATAGCTCCGGTAGCAGGATTGGAACAGGCGCCGGAGCAGGTCCAGGCCGAGGTACAGGTTGAGGCGGCGACCGAGGCGCAGGCTGAGGCGCAGGCTGAGACACAAGCCGGGGCGGCGGCCGAGGCGCAGGCTGAGACGGCGGCCGAGGCGCAGGCTGAGACACAAGCCGGGGCGGCGGCCGAGGCGCAGGCTGAGGCGGCGTCAGAGGCGCAGGCTGAGGCGCCGGCC
>JAISDE010000105.1 GCA_031265035.1 Peptococcaceae bacterium
AGACCATTATACCATAATATACCACACAATACAACAATTATTTTTACGAATTTGACAAAAAAAATAAGCCCCCGTGGGACTTGTGGCGATTTTTCAATTGTATAAGTGTCGAAAACCCGTGTCATTCTGGGCAAGCCAGAAATGAGAGGCTGGACGTTAATGGACGTTAATGGACGTTAAGGAAAGATAAAGAATTCGGCGGTGGATTGACAATCCTGGCTGTCCGGTGTATTCTTTAAACTAGCGTTTAGAGGTAATTATTCTTGTAATTCTTAAAATCATGGAACGATGTGGCTTATGACTAGAAGATTTGGGTTTGGTTTGGGCTGGGGCGGCGATGAGGGTTCCCGGCGGGAAAATGAAATGGCTGGTGGGCTGGTTTATTTCTTGGTGACAAGGGCGGCGGTGCCGGGCAGCGTTTGTGTCGCTGCCGTTTTTTTGTCAGATTCTTTTGGCTGGCGGGCGGCGCTGGGTATTTTTGTGGGCTTTTTCGCCGCTTTGTACAAGATCCGCTGGTTCGCGGCGCTGCTTGGCGGTCGGGGCGCTCCGGCAAAGGGGCAGGCGGCCTGGGAGGAGCGGTTGGCGTCTTGGGCGGCCCGGCTGTTCGCGCCTTTATTTTCCCTGGCGGTGCTGGTTGTTACCGTCCTGACGGATATTCGGCTGTTTGCCGGCGCGGCTATGGGTATGTTATTGATACCGGCGGTGATCTGCGTCAACGCTCTGACGGAGCGGCTGGGGCTGACCCGTAATTTTTGGGGTATGGCGGAGGAAAAGGAGGGGATGGCATGGAAGGGATAGTAGCGCCGCATGTTTACGCTAGCGTTACGCTGGGGGAGCGATCTGTGCCGTTGATTACCGACGCCGTGATTGTGACCTGGGTCGTTATGGCGATTATTATGGTGGCTACGCTGCTGCTGACCCGGAGGCTGCGGCCCGTCCCCAAGGGGGGCCAAAAGGTGGCGGAGACCATCGTCAGCCTGATTGAGGGGCTGGTCAAAGACCAGTTGGGGCATCATTACAGGACTTACGCGCCGTATTTGGGGACGATCCTGATTTTCCTGGTTTTGGCCAATATTGTGGGCATTTTTGATATACTGCCCCAAGGGCCTGCCCTGGCGGCGGTTTTTCATAATCCGGCGCTGGCGGAATTTGAGTTGGAGATGCACCCGCCTACCAAGAACCTGAATGTGACCCTTTGCCTGGCGGTGATGTCACTGGTGGTGGCGGTGGGGGCGGAATTCCGCCAGCGGGGCGTCCGGGGCTGGCTGCGCTCTTTTTATCGGCCCACGCCGGTGTCGGCCTTTGTGAAGCTTTTGGATTATATCGTGCGGCCCATGTCTTTGTGCTTGCGTCTTTTCGGCAATATGCTGGGCGGCACTATTGTCATGGCCCTGATGTATATGGCCCTGCCGCTGTTCGCGCCGGCGGCGGTGGGGATTTATTTCGATCTTTTTGACGGCGGGATGCAGGCTTATGTTTTCGTTTTCCTGACTATGATCTATATCGCGGAGGCGGTGG
This sequence comes from Peptococcaceae bacterium, assembly GCA_031265035.1. Classification (GTDB taxonomy): domain Bacteria; phylum Bacillota; class Peptococcia; order DRI-13; family UBA5745; genus JAISDE01. The sequence goes on from JAISDE010000105.1 coordinate 1,519, forward strand.
AGACGGAAGATGAGATGAAGCAATAAGGAGAAGTAATACGGAGAAAAAGCGCGGAAAAGGTAACAAGAAAAGGTAACAGACAAAAGCGGCAGAAAAGCGACAGAAAAGCGACAAAAAAGCGACAGAAAAGGTAACAAAAAGTAACAAAACAGGTAACAAAAAGCAACAAAAAAACGACAAAAAAGCAACGAGAGAGCGGTAAAGAGAAGAACAGGAGGAATTTAGCATGGGACTGTTGGCGATCGCGGCGGGCATAGCGGTATTTACCGGTGTAGGGGCCGGCATCGGTATCGGTATAGCCACCGGCAAAGCGGCGGAGGGGATTTCCCGGCAACCGGAGGCTTCGGGTAAAATCATGACTACTACTATTTTGGGCGCGGCCTTGTCAGAGGCTACGGCGATTTACGGTTTTGTGGTGGCGCTGATCATTTTGTTTGTCAAATGGGCGGGTTGAGTCTCGCCGCGTCAAAAGCGCCTGGCACGATGAAAGGAAAGGCAAGTTAGTTATGCTGGATATTGATTTTACCTTTTTATTCACCGGGCTCAACCTCATAGTCCTTTATTTATTCTTGCGGAAATTTTTGTTCCGCCGGGTGGGGGATTATATGGAAAACCGTTCCCGGCTGATCGCGGAGGATATCCAAAAGGGCGCGGAGCTGAAAGCTGAGGGCGAGGATTTCCGAGCCAGGCAGGAGGAGGCTCTGACGGCGGCGGCGGCGGAGTGTCAGTCGATGCTGCGGACGAGCCGGGAGGAAGCGGCCCGCCGAGGGGACGAGATCGTCGCCGAGGCGAAGAAAGAGGCGACCCGCCTGGTGACCCGGGCGCGGGAGGAAGCACAGCGGGAGCGGGAGCGGCTGCTGGCGGACTTGCGGCTGGAGGTGGCTTCCCTCGCCCTGGCGGCGGCGACCAAGGTGGTGGAGGAAAATATGGATAATGAGAGAAACCGCCGACTGATCGAGGAATTTCTGGATAGGGAGGGCGCTGCCTGATGTCGGCGCTGGCCAGAAATTACGCGGAGGGGCTGTTGACGGCGACGGTGGATCCGGCTGAGGCGACGGCCGCGGGCGACGTTTTGGCGGGCTTTGATCAGCTGCTGGCGACGACGCCGGAGCTGCGCCAGTTTATGAGCAATCCGCTGGTGCCTGGCGAGGCGAAAAAGGAAGCGGTCGGGGAGCTTTTGCCGGCGGCCGCCCCGGTCGCCGCCCGTCATTTTCTTTACCTGCTGATCGATAAGGAGCGGCTGCGGTGGCTGCCGGATATCCTGGTGGAGTATCGCCGGGAGCAGGCGGCGCTGCGGGGCGAGCCAGTGATTCAGGTGACTTCCGCCCAGCCCTTGGACGACAGGCAAATGGGGGAGATCGCCGATTTGTACAAGCGAAAATATGGCGCGGCCACCGCTCGGGTAAGCAATAAGGTAGATCCGGCTTTGCTGGGCGGGATCCGGGTGCAGATCGGCGATATTCTCGCCGATCATTCCCTGGCCGGCAGGTTGAGCGGCCTAGCGGCGGCGATTAACCAAGGACTTGTGAAATAATAAATTGAGGGCATTTCGCGCCGCTATTTCGTCATCAGGCAAGGCGGAGGAAGGAGGCATACCCGGGGCGGTATGGCGACTGACGACAACGCGGCCTGGCGGCGAAATAGCAAGTGAAAAACAGCAATTTATTGTTTCGCGAGTCCCAAGAATAGGAAGTGGGGATATGGGCATCAGGCCGGAAGAAATCAGTTCTATTATCAGGATGCGGATTGAGCGCTACGGGCTGCCGGCGGATTGGTCGGAGAGCGGCAGCGTGATTTCCGCCGGCGACGGCATCGCCAGGATCTACGGGTTGTCCCAATGTATAGCCGGTGAGTTGCTGCGTTTTGAGAATGGCACGTTGGCGATGGCTATCAATTTGGAGGAAGACAATATCGGTTGTATTTTGCTGGGGGATGAGACGGGGATCGCGGAGGGCAGCCGGGTTGGCAGGACGGGGCAGACTGTCAGCGTGCCTGTGGGCGAGGCGTTGCTTGGTCGGGTAGTGGATCCCCTGGGCCGGCCGATTGACGGCTTGGGCGAGATCAAGACGGACAGGACACGGCCGGTGGAGTGGCCGGCGCCTAGCGTCAATGATCGGCAGGCTGTCAATGTGCCTTTGCGGACGGGTATTATGGCTATCGACGCTATGGTGCCGATCGGCCGGGGCCAGCGGGAGTTGATTATCGGCGACCGGCAGACGGGCAAGACCTCTGTCGCCGTGGACACGATCATCAACCAGAAGGGCCAAGGCGTGATTTGTGTTTATGTCGCTATCGGCCAGAAGGCGTCGACTGTCTCCGCTTTGCGGGAGACGCTGGAGCGGTTTGGGGCGATGGAGTATACCATCTTGGTCGTCAGCACGGCGGCGGACGCGCCCAGCCTGCAATATATCGCTCCTTACGCCGGCTGCGCCATGGCGGAGGAGTTTATGTACGGGGATAAGAAGGATGTCCTGATCGTTTATGACGATTTGTCCAAGCATGCCGTGGCTTATCGGGCGATCAGCCTCTTGTTGCGGCGGCCGCCGGGGCGGGAGGCTTATCCCGGTGATATTTTTTATCTCCATTCCCGGCTGCTGGAGCGGGCCGCCCGTTTGAGCGACGCTCTGGGCGGCGGCTCGATTACGGCGCTGCCCATCGCCGAGACCCAGGCGGGGGATTTTTCCGCTTATGTGCCTACCAATGTGGTATCGATTACGGACGGGCAGATTTATTTGCAGTCCGATCTGTTTTTCGCCGGACAGCGGCCGGCCATCAATGTGGGTATTTCCGTCTCCCGGGTGGGCGGCAGCGCGCAGACCAAGGCTATGAAGCGGGTGGCGGGCTCTTTGCGAATCAATTTGGCCCAATACCGGGATTTGGAGGTTTTTGCGCAATTCGGCTCCGATTTGGACAAGGCGACCCGGGATAAGTTGCTGCAAGGGGAGCGCCTGGTGGAGACGCTGAAGCAGCCGGTGTACTCGCCGCTGCCGCTGGAGGATCAGGTCGTCACTTTGTTTGTGGCCTCGGGCCGGACGCTGATGGATGTCCCGGTGGCTCAGGTGGGGCGGTTTAACGAGGAGTTTCGCCATTATTTGAGGCGGGTTCGCCCTGAGATACCGGAGGGGATCCGGGCGACGGGGCAGTTTTCCCCGGCGGACGAGGAAGGGGTAACAGTCGCCGCGCGGGATTTTAGGGCGAATTGGCGGGAGTAAGGCGTAAGGTATAAGGTATAAGGTATAAGGTATAAGGCGCGCGCCGGGGCGGGCCCGGCGGGCAGCTGGACGGCGATGAAAGAGGTATGGATTCCGGGACAAGCCCGGGAAGACGAGCCGGGGCGGGCCCGGGAAGACGCGAGGCCCCGAAAGGACGGTACCCATGTCCAATCTGCATGAGATTCAGGATCGGATCAATAGTGTCAAGAGCACCAGAAAAATTACCAGGGCTATGTACCTGATCGCCGCCTCCAAGTCCCAAAAGGCGAAGGCGCAGCTGGCGTCCACCTTGCCTTATTTTTTGGAGGTGGCGTCTACCTTGTCGGAGATTCTGGCGGCTTCCGCCTTTATCGACACCCATTTTCTGGCTGGGCGGGAAAAGCGGGGCGCCAGTGAAAAGGGCGGCTTGTATGTGGTTTTTGGCGGCGATAAGGGTATGGCTGGCGGCTATAATCAGCGCGTCATAGCGTTGATGAGGGAGCGGGTGGATAAGGCGTCGGCGACGGTGCTGGCGGCGGGTATGACGGGTAAGGTTCGGCTGTCGCGCGAGGGTTATCGGGTGGATCCGGATTTCTTTTATCCGATTATGAATCCCAGCATTTACCGTTCCCGGTCGATCGCCGGCCTGGTGGCGGAGCGTTATTTGACCGGCCAATATAAAGAGGTCGGCCTGATTTATACCTCGGTGGTATCACCTATCAAGCAAACGCCGGTGTTCGCCAGGCTTTTGCCGCTGCACCCGGAGGAATTCGCGGAGATTGGCGGCGTCAGGCCGGAGGCGGCCAAGTATAATATTATCAAGTACGAGCCTAGCGCGCGGGAGGTTTTTGATCATTTGGTGCCCCATTATCTCAACGGCATCATTTACAGCGCTTTGGTGGAGGCTTATGTCAGCGAGCAGCTGGCCCGGATTTACGCGATGGACAACGCTACGAAAAGCGCCGACGATATGATGGCTTCTTTGGCCCTGCGGTTTAACCGGGCCAGGCAGGCCAAGATCACCCAGGAAATCAGCGAGATTGTGGGCGGGATCCCCGAGAGTTGACGGGAAGGTCTCCCTGGGCTGGCAGGGGAAATTTGCCGGCGATTGACGACAAAACACTAAGGAGTGCTGACCATGAATACGGGTATTATCACACAGATCATCGGCCCGGTGCTGGACATCCGCTTTTCCAGCGGTCATCTGCCCAATATCTACAGCGCGGTGCGAATTCAAAAAGAGGACGGGCCGGTAGTGGCGGAAGTGATGCAGCATTTGGGCGGCAATACGGTGCGGTGCGTGGCGATGGCCTCTACCGACGGGCTGGCCAGGGGGCTGACGGCGACGGATACCGGCGGCCCAATCACCGTGCCTGTGGGGCCGGAGCTGCTGGGTCGGGTGATCAATGTGCTGGGGGAGCCTTTGGACAATTTGGGCGAGATCAAGGCGAAGGAAACGATGCCCATCCATCGGCGGCCGCCGTCTTTTGAGGAGCAGCGAGCCTCTACCGAGGTGTTGGAGACGGGTATTAAGGTGGTGGATTTGCTGGCCCCTTACCCCAAGGGCGGCAAAATCGGGCTGTTTGGCGGCGCCGGCGTGGGCAAGACGGTGTTGATCCTGGAGTTGATCCATAATATCGCCACTCAGCACGGCGGTTATTCCGTTTTTACCGGCGTGGGGGAACGCTCCCGGGAAGGTAATGATCTGATCGGGGAGATGCGGGAATCTGGGGTTATTGAGAAAACGGCCCTGGTATTCGGGCAAATGAACGAGCCGCCCGGCGCCCGTATGCGGGTGGGCCTGACCGGGCTGACCCTGGCGGAGTATTTTCGGGACAGGGCGGGGCAGGATGTGTTGTTGTTTATTGATAATATTTTTCGCTTTATTCAGGCTGGGTCGGAGGTCTCGGCCCTTTTGGGGCGGATTCCCTCGGCGGTGGGCTATCAGCCGACCCTGGCCGGCGAGACGGGGGCGCTGCAAGAGCGGATCGCCTCTACCAGGAAGGGTTCTATCACTTCCGTGCAGGCTGTTTACGTGCCGGCCGACGATATGACGGATCCGGCCCCCGCCGCCACTTTTGCCCATCTGGACGCTACGACGGTGCTTTCCCGCCATATTGTGGAGTCCGGGATTTATCCCGCTGTGGATCCCCTGGAGTCCAGCTCCCGGATTCTGTCGGCGGAAATCGTGGGCAGCGAGCATTATGAGGTGGCGCAGAAGGTGAAGCAGATCTTGCAGCGTTATCGGGAGTTGCAGGATATTATCGCCATTTTGGGGATGGATGATCTGGATGAGAACGATAAGGTCACCGTTTACCGGGCGCGGAAAATTCAGCGCTTTTTGTCCCAGCCTTTCGCGGTGGCGGAGCAGTTCAGCTCTTACAAGGGCGAGTATGTGCCGGTGCGGGAGACGATCCGGGGATTTAAGGAGATTATTGACGGCAAGATGGATGATATCTCCGAGACTTGCTTTTATATGAAGGGCGGTATCGACGCGGTGTACGCCGCCGCTAAGGACTAGTAGTTACAGAGGACTAGTAGTTACAGAGGACTAGGTGTTGCGGAGGACTAGCGGCTAGCGGCGCGGGGCAGGGCGTGTCGGGGCGTATACAGGCGGCGGGGCAGGATTTGGGCGGCGCGTGTGGGGCTTTGGGCGCCGGGGCAGGATTTGGGCGGGGAAGGAAGTTCCCGGGCGGCGGGGAAGGAAGTTCCCGGGTGGCGGGGAAATGACGGAAAGAGAGCGGCGGCATGACCAAGACGTTTTTGCTAAGTATTACCACGCCGGAAAAGCAGTTTTATAATGGGCCGGCGGAAAGCCTGGTCATTACCTCCCACGACGGGGAAAAGGGGATTTGGCCGGGGCATTTATCTATGGTGGTGGCGCTGGCTATAGCGCCGGTTCGTTTTAAGGTGGCGGGGCAGTGGAAGCTGGCGGCGCTGACCGGCGGTTTCGCGCGGGTCAGAAGCGACCGGGTGATCATCCTGGCCGATACCGCCGAATGGCCGGAGGAAATCGAGATCAACCGCGCCCTGTCGGCGGAAAAACGGGCGGAGGAACGTTTGCAGACGCGGTTGAGCAGGGTGGAGTATTTGCGTTCCAGGATCGCTTTGGAGCGCGCCCATCTTCGCCTGACTGTAAAGGGCAAGTAGTAAAGGCGAGGTGTAAAGGCAAGTTGCAAGGTGAGTTGTAAAAGGGCGAGTTGCAAAGGCGAGTTGCAAAGGCGAGTTGCAAGGCGAGTTGCAAGGCGAGTTGTAATAGATAATTTGTACCGGTTGTGAAAGGTTAGTTGTAAAAGAGAAAAAATATTGATGAATCAGCGCTGCTATGATAGGATAAGAGAAGAGAAGGCGGTATGTTACGGCGAAAAAGGGAGGCTTGTCATGGCAGAGTACACCCGAAGGGATTATCAGCGGGGAGCGCATTTTCATTCCGCGGCGAGCGTAAGCGCGGACGGCGAGCATTGGCACGACGCCGAGATGGGGGATTTGTCTTCCGGCGGGCTCAGTTTGAATTCCTCGCTGGAATTCGCGGTTGGCGACGTTATTTGGCTGAATCTGCGGGTTGAGGGTTTTATGTCGGGCTTTGATGTCGCGGCCAAGGGCAGTGTGCGGCGCAAGCAGCGCTTCGCCGATGAGAATGTCTACGGCGTGGCTTTTATCGGCCTGCCCCAGGATGTCCAGATCCGCATTGACGAGAACGCCAGGGGGGATCGGCCCATATCGGGCGGCACGTACGAGTATTGACCCTACTATGTGGGTGTGGCGGAATTGGCAGACGCGCCGGATTTAGGTTCCGGTATCGCGAGATGTGCAGGTTCAAGTCCTGTCACCCACACCAAAATTACCAATTAATGCAAATTTATCGAACTGAGGGCGTGAGCGTATGAGCAAGACCAACGCGTCGCGAATACTGGAATCCGCCCAGGTGTCCTTTTCCTTTCATGAGTATGACCCGTCAGATGGGAAAATTGACGGCCTCAGCGTCGCCGCGAAAATAGGGCGCGAGCCGGAAACCGTGTTCAAGACGCTCGTGACCGAAGGCAAAAACACCGGCTTGAACGTGTTCGTCATTCCAGTCCAGTGTGAGCTTGACTTGCGGAAAGCGGCGGCGGCGGCGGGGGACAAGTATGTCGAGATGATAAAATCCTGCGACTTGGAGCCGCGGACGGGCTACGTTCATGGCGGCTGCTCGCCTGTCGGGATGAGGAAGCCATTCCCGACTTTC
>JAISDE010000140.1 GCA_031265035.1 Peptococcaceae bacterium
CCCCCTCGAACACCGGCTCGGCCTCCGCATCCCCCTCGGGCTCCGCCTCCGCCTCAGCCTCCGCCTCTTCCTCTGGCTCCGCCTCCGCCTCAGCCTCCGCTTCAGCCTCGGGCTCCGCCTCCGCCTCAGCCTCCGCGTCAGCCTCGGGCTCCGCCTCCGCCTCAGGCTCAGCCTCCGCTTCAGCCTCAGGCTCCGTCTCGGCCTCAGCCTCGGGCTCCGCCTCGAACTCAGGCTCGGCCTCAACCTCAGCCTCAGCTTCCGCCTCAGCCTCAGCTTCCGCCTCAGCCTCCACCTCGGCCTCAGCCTCGGCCTCAACCTCGGCCTCAACCTCAGCCTCCGCTTCCGCCTCAATCTCAGCCTCGGCCTCAGCCTCCACCTCGGCCTCAGCCTCCACCTCAGCCTCCACCTCGGCCTCCACCTCGGCCTCAGCCTCCACCTCGGCCTCCACCTCAGCCTCCACCTCGGCCTCCACCTCGGCCTCCACCTCAGCCTCCACCTCGGCCTCCACCTCGGCCTCAGCCTCGGCCTCAGCCTCCGCCGCGCCAGCGTCGGCTATTCGCGCGCCAGCGCCAGTGCCGGCGCCCTTGACCTTGCGTTTTTTGCCTCTCTGGCTCAACAAATTGATCACCACGATCACCGCCAGCGCGCCAAAAGCGACGGCCATGATCAATCTATTCAGCGACGCGGTTTGGCCGGCGTCCGCCTCCTGCCGCTCCGCTTCCGCCTGGGCCTCTGCCGCCGCTATGGCCGCTTCCTGACGCTCTCTCTCCAAACGGGCCGCCTCAGCCAGACGGGCATCTTCCTCCGCCTGACGCTGGGCCTCCAGCATAGCCTGTTCTTCCTCACGGGTCAAAGCCTGCGCGGCTAAAGGCGCCTCGCCGTAATACTTGTCATAAAGCTGATCCAGATAGTGAGGATTATCCGCGTAGGTTTCCGCCAAAATTCGGTTGATGCTCTCCATGAAGCTTACGCCCCATTGATTGACCGCGATATGCAGCGGAACCTCCGTATAATGGGCGATGATCTTCAAATCCGGCTGCTCTATCACGCTGCCGTAAATCAGCGCCTGAATTTCCCCCTCGGCCAGCGCCGCCTTCATCTCATCTAAGGTCTCATATAGTTGGTATTCCACGGCAAAGCCGCTCTCAGCCTGATAATCATCGAATAAATCGCTTTGCATATCCTCGGCGATGGCGCCCACCGTCATACCGTCAAAAGCGGCGAAATCCTCATAGTAAATATCCTGATCCGATCCGGTGTACAAAATTCCGTACTCCTTGCCCACAGGCAGTTGAGAATAGGTGAGAAACCCCGGCGAATACGCGTTGCTGAAAGGGCTTTGCATCGATACAATCGCCAGCCCTTTGCGCATACTTTCTATAAACCCGCTTCGGGTCAATTCCACCGGCACAAAATTCCAATGAGTATTTGGAGGCACGGTAAATAAATCTAAAATTTCACCGGCATATCCAATAATGTGCCCATCCTCGGCCACATCCACATAATTGTCATAAGGATAATATCCTACCCTGATGTCCATCGCCGCCAGAGCGGATTCTCCCCAAAACCCTGAGATCAGCAATACCAATAACGGCATCAGAAGAAATTTCAGCGGCTTTTTTTTCATCATTCCAGTTTCTGCCTCCTATATTTCGATTGCCGAAATTCAAAAACGCGACCTGACCAACTGGCGCCCGCTAAAAACCGCGGCGTGATCCTGTACGTAAGATTATACGCTAACAAGCCCGCGGAATCAAGAAAAAAGGCAACAGGGATACCAGCGCAATTTTGACGCCGATTTTGAGCCGATTTTGTGCGGATTTGAGCGGATTTTTTTGGGCAAATCCATTCTAGACTATAGCGACAACTATAGCAACACTCCGGAAAAAACCTAATTGTTACAGGATTGTAAATTGGAACGGAACGTGATATAATAACGTCTGTGATTGGCCAAATGTGGCAAAAAAAACCGATGTTCGCCTGTTTTCGCGGCAGAGACAGCAAAGGTGGTGGTAATCTGAAAACGCGGCAAAAATTGAGAAGGCTGGAGGCTCCGGCCCGGAATACCGCTGGGGCGGTCGATTCCGGTCAGACGGCAAAAGATGAGTTACTGGCTGAGGAAGACAAGGCTTCGGAGCGGGACAAGATTTTAGTGCGGGACAACGCCTCGACGAAGTATGATATTTTGGCGCGGGACGGGATGAGTGACGGGTTGAAAACAGATATTGACGGTGGTCTTCAGGCGGGGAGCGGTGACGGGCCAGGGTCTGAGATCGGCGGCGAGAGCGAAAACACAAGCGCGAGCGAGAATGAGAACGGGCGCGAGAGCGCGGGCGACGATGGCGATGATGGCGACGATGAGGTGTACACCTCCAACAGCGATTATATCAAGAAAACTATAGAGGCTTTCACCGCCCTGCCCAATCGTCCGGACGGGGAGACTGACCGGGCGGGCGCGGGCAGTTTCGGGGCGGCCGGGACGTCCGCTGCCGCCTCGCCCAGATCCTCCCGGGACTATCCTTTCGCCGCCAGCCGGCGGCCGGAGAGGACAAAGACGGATATTAAAGCTCACTTGCGGTCGCTGAAAAGCGACAAAGGGGCCTTGGTCAGCCTGGGGCCGGCGCTGGTGTTGGCTTTCTTGATTTTTTCCATGGTTTTCGCGCAGACCAAGCTTCCAATACAAATGTATGTGAACGGTACCCCTATCGCCCTGGTATCCAGCAAGGAGGCGGGCCGGGCTTTATTGGAGCGGGCCAGCCTGGAGTTGTCCTCCCCTTATCCCGCCGAGGCCAATTTCCGGCAAAAGGCCACAATTACCTATTCCAAAGACGGCGTGCCGCTCAAATCAAGGCCAACGAATCCTGACGTTGTGGTGGAGAGCCTGAAAAACAACATCACCTGGCTGGTAGACGGCTGGACGATCGCTGTCAACAACGAGCGGACGGTATTCCTGCCCTCCCGGGCGGACGCCGAGGCGGTGTTGAACGAGGTGAAAAGGCTTTATTTGCCGGAAAGCGATCAGGTGACGGTGCTGGCGACGGAATTTGTTCAGCCGGTGGAGTTGCTCCAGCAGGAAATACCTGTCAGCAGCTTGGGCAGCGGGGAGCAGGCCTTGAAAACCCTGACCGAGGGCAAAGAGGTTATCCGGGAGTATGAGGTGCAGCGGGGCGATTCCCTGTGGGCTATCGCCAACAGGTACGGCCTGACAGTCAATACCCTGAAGGAGATCAACGCCCTGATCAACGACAATTTGCGGCCTGGGCAAATTCTCCGGCTCAACAGCCCCCAGCCCCTTTTGTCGGTAAAGATGACCGTCAGCGCCATCAGCCAGGAGGAAATCCCCTATGAGACGGTGTACAAGCCTAATGACGCCGCCTGGGAAGGGCAAAGCAAGGTCTTGTCCGCCGGGACAAGGGGCGCCAGGGAGATCACTTATCAGATGGATCAAATCAATGGCGTGTTGGTAAATCAGGTCGTGCTAGCTGAGACTGTTATCGCTGAGCCGGTCGACCGCGTGGTGGAAAACGGCACCAAGATAATCCTTGCCTCCAGAGGGGACGGCGAAGGCGGCGGCGCTTTGGCCTGGCCTATCCGCGGCGCGATCAACTCGCCTTTCGGGCCGCGCAGCCGCGGCTTTCACAGCGGCATTGACATTCAGGCCGATACCGGCGATCCCGTCTATTCCGCCAAGGAGGGCAAGGTAGTGCAGGCTTCCTACAGCGGCGGTTATGGCAACTGCGTCACGATTGATCACGGCGACGGTTTGGCGACCATGTATGCCCATCTGAGCCAAATGAATGTCGCTGTGGGGCAGGAAGTGGGCCGCCAGGAGCTGGTCGGCCTGGCCGGCACCACCGGCCGCACCACCGGGCCGCATCTGCATTTTGAGGTGCGGGTCAATGGCAGCCCCAATAATCCGGTGCTTTATTTGGAGTAGTCGGCGGCCGACTGGGGCGTCCGGGGCGTCCGGCAGGTCTCATTCAGCGGTATGCCTCATTCAGCGGTATCATTATTAGTCGGAGCCGTTTTCGGCGTTCGTCAAGCAATCCGAAAACGGCTTTTTGATGTTCCCAAGGCTTTGATGTTCTCAAGGCTTTGATGTTCTCAAGGCATCGTTACGATGCCTTGGGCGGTGGGCGCCGGGCGAAAGGCTAGTACGAGTACGGTTTTACAGAGCGCTAAGACCGGCGGGAAGGGCGGCGGCAGTGGAATATTGTAGCCTGATGAGCGGTAGTTGGGGCAATTGCCATTATATCAGGGCAGGAGATACGCAAATCATGATCGACGCCGGGCAATCGGCCAAACGGATCATAGGCTGTCTGACCGCCGCCGGCGAGGACGCCGGCCAGACGACGGCGATTTTACTTACTCACGCCCATCATGATCACATAGCCGGCGTAGGTGTGCTGGCCCGTCGGTTTCAATTGCCGGTGTACGCCACGGAAGGCACCTGGTATGAGATGAGGGATATCGGCGGGGAGATCCCGCCCGCGGCCCGGCGGGTCATCGATCCGGAGGAAAAGTGGCGGATTGGCGACTTGTCCCTGGAAGCCTTCCCCACCGTCCATGACGCGCTGGAATCTGTGGGCTACGTGATCCGGCAGGGGGACAAGAGCTTGGGCGTCGCCACGGATTGCGGCGTCTTTACCCGCCGGATGGAGCGGGCGCTGGCCAACCTGAGCCTCCTGGCGCTGGAAGCCAACCATGATTCGGACATGCTGCGAAACGGCAAGTACCCTTATTACCTGAAGAAGCGCGTCGCCGGGATCCACGGCCATTTATCCAACGCGGACGCCGCCGCCGGACTGCTGAAGGTTTTGGGGGAAGCGACCAAAAAGGTTATGCTGGCGCATTTGAGTCAGGAAAATAATACACCGGAAAAGGCTTTGGCGGCGTTTGACGCGTCGCTGACGGGAAAAGGGCTGACAGGCGACAAAAGGCCGGCGATTTGGGCGGCGCCCCGTTATCAGCCCAGCGCCTGGCTGGAGGTATAGGGGATGGGCAAAAACAGTATTTACCGCCGGGTTGCCGGCGCCGGCGCCGGGGCGGATCGGGCGCGAGGGCACCCGAACGCCAAAATCGCCGTGGTCGCCGTGGGCGGCGTAAAAGAGGCCCATTATCAGGCGGCTTGCGGGGAATATCTGAAAAGACTGCGGCCGCTGTTGGCCCTGGAAATGATCGAGGCGGCGGAGGAGCCTTTGCCGGCGGAGACGGACGCTTTTATAAAGCGGGCTCTGGACAGGGAAGGGGAACGTATATTGCGGCGCCTGCGTCCGGAGGACGAGGTGGTGGTCTTGTCGCCCACCGGGCAGGTGATGGACTCATTGCTTTTCGCCGACCTGCTGGGCGCGGGGATGGCGGGAGCGGGTCGGTTGATCTTTGTGATCGGCAGTTCCTGGGGCCTGGCGCCGGCGGTTTACGCCCGGGGCGGGCGGCGGTTGAGTTTTGGGCCGATGACCTTCCCCCACCAATTGGCCAGGGTGATGCTGCTGGAGCAAATTTATCGGGGCGGGATGCTGCTGGCCGGCCGCGCCTACCACAAATGACCGGATTAAGCCAGGATTTGTGCCAATTCAATCCAGATGAAATCTTTAGTCGAAATTTTTTCGATTTAGCATTATAATAGAGTTATAAGGCTGATCCGGGAGAATAAAACAAGGATGGAGAATAAAACAAGGATAAGGTAAGGCATGAATAGAAAACTGGGCATGAACAAAAAGCTGAAGGAAAAGATTTCGGAGGCGTTGACCTCGGTTTTGCCAATTACCGCGATCGTTTTTATTTTAAGCATCACGATTACGCCTTTGCCGATTGGCACGATGATGCTTTTTCTGGCCGGCGCGCTGCTGCTGATTGTGGGTATGGGCTTTTTCACCTTGGGAGCGGATATCGCCATGATGCCTATGGGCGAGGGGATCAGCGCCAAGATTACGCACTCCAAAAAGTTTTTTCTGGTAGCTGTGGTTTTCTTCGTTATGGGCGTGATCATTACCATGGCGGAGCCGGATTTACAGGTGCTGGCCGATCAGGTGCCGGCTGTACCCAATTTGATCCTGATTGTTACCGTGGCTTTGGGTGTGGGGTTTTTTCTGGTGGTGGCGCTGTTGCGCACCTTGTTTCGAATTGATTTACGGAAGCTGCTGATCGGGTTTTACGTCGCTGTCTTCGCGCTTTCCTTTTTGGCGCCGGGCAATTTTGTGCCGGTAGCCTTTGACAGCGGCGGCGTGACTACCGGGCCGATCACGGTGCCTTTTATCATGGCGATTGGGTTGGGGGTAGCTTCCATCCGAACCGACGCCGGCTCCAGGGAAGAAAGCTTCGGGCTGGTCGCCTTGTGTAGCATCGGGCCGATTCTGGCGGTGCTGCTTTTGGGCATCGCGTTCAACCCCACCGGCGCGGCGGTAGAGCCGATTGGGCTGCCCATAGTGGCGACCACAGCGGATGTGGCTTATCAATTCGCCGAGGGCTTCCCCAAATATATGCGGGAAGTGAGCCTGGCCCTGTTGCCCATTTTGGCTTTGCTGCTGATCTTCCAGTTCGCCACCAGGCACTTTGGCAAAAGAAGCCTGATTCGGATGCTCGTCGGCCTGATCTACACCTTTATTGGGCTGGTGCTGTTTCTCACCGGCGTCAATGTGGGCTTTATGCCGGCCGGGCATTATATCGGCACCACCGTGGCGGGCAGCGCCTACAAAGAGCTGCTGATCCCTATCGGGATGCTGATCGGCTATTTCATTGTGGCGGCGGAGCCGGCGGTGCATGTGCTGAACAAGCAGGTAGAGGAAGTGTCTCTGGGCGCTATCCCGCAAAAGTATATGCAGCTCAGCCTCTCCATTGGCATGGCTGTCTCTTTGGGGCTGGCCATGGTGCGGGTGCTCTACGGCATCTCGATTTACTGGTTTTTGGTTCCCGGCTACGGGTTGGCGCTGGCGTTGACACTTTTCACCCCCAAGATTTTCACCAATATCGCTTTCGACAGCGGCGGCGTAGCCAGCGGACCCATGACCGCCACCTTTCTTTTGCCTTTCGCTATGGGTTCCTGCGAGATTTTAGGCGGTAATATTTTGACTGACGCTTTTGGCATTGTGGCGATGGTGGCGATGACACCGTTGATCACGATACAGATTTTAGGTTTAATTTCCCATCGACGGACGCAGACGGCCAAGACAGCGACGGTTGTTCCAGGCCAGGAAGATGAGATTATCATCTATGAGGAGGAGGGAGTCGTATCAGATGACTGAGCAGGGTCTCCGTTGTTTGCCGCGGCAATTGATCCGGATCGTTGTGGCGATCGTGGATCGAGGAAAAGGGAAACGGGTAGTTGACATTTTCTTGAAGCATCACGTTCATTTGCATTTTCTTTGTTTGGGTTTGGGGACCGCCACCTCGGAGACCCTGGACTATTTCGGGCTGGGTGAGACGGATAAAGACGTGGTGATCACCCTGACCCGGATGCTCAAGGTGCCGGAGTTGCTTGCCGCCATTGGCAGCGAGATGCAGATGAAACGGCCAGGGAAAGGCATTATTTTCTCCCTGCCCATTTCGGGGATCAGCGGCTTGATTTCGCAGACACTTTTACAGGAGGAAGGCAGCGATTGCGACATGGAAATGGAAAGCGAAGTGAGCAAAATGAACGAGCACGTTAAGCATGACTTGATTTTGACCATATTGAACGAGGGCCATAAAGACGAGGTCATGACGGCGGCCCGGGCGGCGGGCGCCAGCGGCGGCACGGTAATTCTGGCCCATAGCGTGGGCCTGGAGGACACGGAGCGGTTTTTGGGCATCAATATCCAGCCGGAAAAAGAGATCGTCGTCATCATCGCCCACCGGGAGCAAAAGGCGGAGATCATGAAGGCTATCAGCCAGGTGGCCGGCCTGCACACGGCCGGCAGGGGCATTATCTTTTCCCTGCCGGTAGATAGCCTGTCCGGCATGGAATAAGCCGCGGCCGCAACCGGATCCGGGGTTCGGGGCCCAGGGCCCGGCGCGTAATGAGCCGCGGCCACCGCGGCGGCTAATAAGCTGTCGCTGGCCCGCAATTGAATATCAGAGGCGTCCGCGCTGAAGGCCCACGGGATTTTTCGAAATGACTGGGGCGTTCAGGCGCCTATATTACGGAGGAGTACCCAAGCGGTGAAGGGGCTGCACTCGAAATGCAGAAGGCCGGTACCCCCGGCGCGAGAGTTCGATCCTCTCCTCCTCCGCCAGAAATCTTCGCTGTCGGCTCGACTTTGAGCCGGCGGCTTTTTGTTGCCCGGCAGCTTCCTCAAGCCCCTCTAATGATTTGTTGGCGCCCGCGGCAAGCCGATGGTTTCCCCGCGGTTTAAAATGTTGAAATTTAGGCTCCAACATGGTTTAATGGTTTAAGCGATTACGCATTATTAAACTGTTATGGGGGGAGTCTAATGCAATTCGGATATTGACGCTTGGCGAGAGGTAGCTGACGGGGGGATGTACATGCTTTTAACAATTACCTACAGGGGAGAACAGGCGACGGATCTGGGATTTTTGCTGCATAAAAACCCTACGCGCGCTCAGGTATTTGACATGAGCTTCGGGCGGGCCTACGTTTTTTATCCCAAGGCCGGGGATACTGAGTGTACGGCCGCTCTCCTTCTGGACTTAAATCCGGTGGATTTGGCCCGGGGAAAGGTAGGCTCCACCGAGGGCGGGCTGTTTGATTATATCAACGATCGCCCTTATGTGGCGTCTTCATTTATGAGCACAGCGTTGTCAAAAATATATTCTACCGCTATGAGCGGTCGTTGTGACAAGCGACCGGAGCTCGCGGCCTCGGCGCTTGATTTGGAGGCGGGGATAACCATGCTTCCCTGCCGCGGTGAGACGGAGCTTGTCCATCGTATATTTGAGCCGCTGGGTTACGCCGTAAATTTCGCGGGCTATTCTCTGGATGAGAAATTCCCGGAATGGGGCGAGAGCGACTATGTAAATCTCACTGTTCGCGGCAAGGTAAGGCTGTGTGATTTACTCAATCACCTGTATGTTCTCATCCCCGTTTTTGATAAACAAAAGCACTATTGGATGACCGACGATGAGGTGGAAAAGCTCACGCGCCACGGTGAGGGCTGGCTCTCCTCCCACCCTGAGATGAAATATATTACCCGGCGTTATTTCAACAGAAAGAAAGGTCTCGCGAGCCAGGCGATTGAGCGTTTGCTTGACACTGATGAGATAGAAAGCGCTGTCGAGGGCGCGCCGGCAGAAAGCGCGGCGGCAGACGAGGCGGAAGGCGCTACAGAAGGCGCGGCGGCGGACGCTACAGAAGGCGCGGCGGCGGAAGGCAAGGCGGGCGCGGCGGCAGAAAGCGGCCCGAAAGCCAAAGAAGTCAAAGAAAAGCGGGCGCCCCTGAATGACCAGCGGTTGGCTGCCGTCGTCCAGGCTGTCCGGGACTGTGGGGCAAAAAGCGTCGCGGATTTGGGCTGTGGGGAAGGCCGTTTGCTCGCGAGGCTGATGAACGAGAATCAAGTTACCAAGCTCACCGGGCTTGATGTGTCCCTTTACGCGCTGGAACGCGCCAAGGGCAGACTGCGCCTTGACCGCGTAGCGGAATATAAAAGGGATAAGGTTACCCTGATCCAAGGCTCGCTGACCTACCGTGATAAACGTATTGAGGGCTTTGACGCAGTCTGTGTTGTGGAGGTCATGGAGCATATGGATATCGACCGCCTGCCCGCTTTTGAGAGGGTCGTATTTGAGTTCGCCGCGCCCCGTACAGTGATTTTGACTACGCCGAATGAAGAGTATAACAAAAATTATGAGCTCATGAGCGGGGGGGACAAGCGGCATCATGACCACAGATTTGAATGGACAAGGGCCGAATTCCGCCAATGGTCAGAGAGTGTCTGTCAGCGCTTTGGCTATTCAGTCGCCTACCTCGATGTAGGGGAGACAGACGAGACCGCGGGCGCTCCGACCCAGATGGGGGTGTTTACAAAATGCGAGTAGAAATACCGGATTTCTGCCTTGTGGCGCTGATCGGCGGTACCTCAAGCGGCAAATCCACCTTTGCCGCCCAACATTTTAAAAGTACGGAGGTGTTGTCGTCAGATTTTTTTCGCGGTCTGGTAGCCGATGATGAAAATGCCCAGGACGCCTCCGCCGCCGCGTTTGACGCCCTCTACTACATAGCTAGGAAGCGTCTGGAGGCGATGCGGCTGACCGTTATAGACGCCACCAACGTGCAGCCTACCGCCCGCCGGCAGGCGATTGAGCTGGCCAAAGAGCAAAACTGCCATGCTGTGGCTATTGTTTTCAATATGCCCGAGGGTATCTGCCGAGAACGAAACGCTCTGCGTCCTGATAGGCAGTTCCCGGACAGGGTGATTCAACGCCATTGCGGTGATCTGCGCCGCTCTCTGCGAGGCCTGAAAAAAGAGGGGTTTCGCTTTGTGTATATTCTGAGCAGCCCCCAGGAGGCGGCGGAGGTTGAGCTGGTCAGAGTACCTTTATGGAACGATAAAAAGGCTGAGAGCGGGCCCTTTGATATCATCGGCGACATTCATGGCTGCCATGATGAGCTATTGGAGCTGCTGACGACCCTGGGTTACGCTCAAAATGCCGAGGGCGTCATGATACACCCCCAAGGGCGCCGGGCCGTTTTCCTGGGCGACCTGTGCGACCGGGGGCCTAAGAATGCCGCCGTTCTGCGTCTGGTCATGGCTATGACGCGCAAAGGCGACGCTCTCTGCGTCCCCGGTAATCACGACGTCAAGCTATCGCGGTGGCTCAGAGGCCGGGATGTTCAGATTACCCACGGGCTTCAAAACACAATAGATGAGCTGGCGCCGGAAAGCGAGGAATTCCGCGGGGACGCGGCAAAATTCCTCGACGGCCTGATCAGTCATTATGTGCTTGATGGTGGCAAGCTCGTCGTCGCGCATGCCGGCGTAAAGGAACATTTTCAGGGCCGGGGCTCTATGCGGGTACGGGATTTCTGTTTATATGGGGAAACAACCGGCGAGACAGATGAATACGGCTTGCCAGTACGCCTTGATTGGACAAATGAGTACCGCGGCCGCGCTATGGTCGTTTACGGGCACATTCCTCAGGTTGAGCCCGCTATTTTGAATAATACCTATTGCCTTGATACAGGCTGTGTGTTTGGGGGAAAGCTGACCGCTCTGCGCTACCCTGAGCGCGAGCTGGTCAGCGTCAAAGCGCGGGCGGTATATTATGAGCCGCTGAAACCGTTAAGCCCAGGGCTGAGATCCTATGACGATATGTTGACCATAGACGACGTTTACGGCAAGCTCCACTTGCAAACCCGCCTGACACCGGTTATTGACGTGCGGGATGACAATTCCGCCGCGGCGCTGGAGGTCATGAGCCGCTTCGCGGCCGATCCCCATTGGCTGATCTATTTGCCCCCTACCATGTCGCCGTGTGAGACCAGCAAGCTGCCGGATTATCTGGAATACCCGACAGAGGCCTTTGGCTATTATCGGAATAAGGGTGTTGAGAAGGTGGTTTGCGAGAAGAAGCACATGGGGTCCCGCGCGATTATAACGCTTTGCCGCGACGCCGAGACGGCGAGGCGCAGGTTTGGGGTTACGGATAATAGCAGGGGTATTGTTTATACTCGTACCGGACGGCGTTTCTTTGACGACAGGGTTATTGAGGGCGCCATCCTCGCGGGGCTTGACGCGGCCTTGACCAAGAGCGGGTTCTGGGCTGATTTTCAGACCGACTGGCTTTGCCTCGATACCGAGCTGATGCCGTGGTCCGCCAAGGCGCAAGCCTTGCTGCGAAAGCAGTACGCGCCTGTGGGGCGGGCCGGGCGAGCAGCGTTAAAAACCGCGGTTGAGGCGCTGGAAGAGGTCTGCCAGCGGCAAAATCTCGCTTATGAAGTCGCGGAAAACACCTCAGGCCAGAATGTGGATATGTCTGAGGTGCTGCGAACGTTCAAAGAGCGGCAAGCCTGCGTTGAGGGATATATTGACGCCTACCGGGAATATTGCTGGCCGGCGGCGGGTGTTGAGGATTTGAAAATCGCCCCGTTTCATCTTCTCGCCACTGAGGGCGCGGCTCATGGCGACAAGGATCATGTCTGGCACATGGAAACCGTCAGAAAATATATCACTGGGTCAGACGGCTTGTTTATGCCGACCGAATATATTTTGGTTGATGTGACCGATGATGATAGCGTACGGCGGGGCGTTGACTGGTGGCTTGAGCTCACCGCCGCCGGCGGCGAGGGCATGGTGGTAAAGCCATATGCGTTTGTCGCCCAAAGAGGCGCGGAACTTTTGCAGCCGGCGGTCAAATGTCGGGGCCGCGAATACCTGCGTATCATCTACAGCCCGGAATATACTTTGCCCGAACACATGGGGCGTTTGAAAAAACGGGGCTTAAATCGCAAGCGCCAGTTGGCTTTGCGGGAATTCTCTCTTGGCTTGGAGTCCCTGGAGCGTTTTGTCGCGAAAGAGCCGCTGTATAGAGTGCATGAATGTGTTTTCGCGGTGCTGGCCTTTGAGAGCGAGCCGGTAGACCCGCGGCTCTGAGGTAAGGCTCATATAACCAAAGCGCTTCTTGCCCAACTGCCACGCCAGCCCGCGCTCGAAGGCCGCGTCGCTGTTGGGCTCATTGCCGCGGAAATCGTTGAGATCCGCTAAAATAGTATCGCGGCTACGGATGTTGGCCTGGCAACTGCGCCCTATGGATGGGGAATTGGGCGCGCTTTAGCACCTCCCGCCCACAAAGCAGCGTGCCGTCCAAGTCAGATACCACCAATTTGATCATGCGCCGCGCTATCATTCCTTTCACAGAAAATTCTCAATTCGGCTTTTAGTTGATCCCTTGACGGGAATTAGTATTTGACAAATGGCAGATAATGAAAGAAAATACTTATATGAAGATATTTACGACAGGGGCGCCGTCCTGCCGTAAAACGAGAAATTCTACACAAGGAGGCTGTTCGGGTGAATAATATGTACAGAAAAGAAGACTATTTGATTGACCGCGCGTCGCCGATGCCCGCTTATCAGCAAATAGCGTCCAACATTATCGCCAGGATATCTCAAGGGGAGTGGGAGCTGAATGAGCGGCTTCCCTCCGAGGATCTTTTGGCGGAATGCTATGGCGTTAGCCGCGTGACCCTGAGACAGGCCCTCGCGTTATTGGAAAAAGATGAGATCATCGCGAAGTATCAGGGGAAAGGCATATTTGTCATCGATAACCCCAATTTGATAGTACAGGACTTGTCTTTTCCCACCTTAGAGACAGGCAAAAGCGAACGGGCGCCCATGCCTTCAAGGATATTGGTTATCGCCGAGGAGGCGGAACCGCCGCGCAAGGTAAAATCCCGCCTGCGTCTAAGCGCCGGAGCGCCGGCGATTTTCTTGAAGCGCCTGTTTGTCTCGGAGGAAAGTGCGATCGGGGTCAATAATGTTTGGTTCCCCAAGGAAATGGTGCCCGGATTTATTGAGCGGGGCTTGCTCGATCTGAGTGTGTCCAAGACCCTCAGAGAAGCGTATCATCACAACATTGTGGCGATCGACAATCAGATTGAGGCCACGAAGCTGGACGCCGTCAACGCGCGATTGCTCAACTCGGCTTATGACGCGCCGGCGCTAAAGATTGACTCGGTTCATTTATTGGCGGACGATCGACCGGTGGAGTTCGCCAGTACCATCTGGACAGGGAAGACCACCCGCTTCCGTTTCCGCGTAACGCGGGATTAGCGACCGCGTTCAAAGATATGGGAAATCATCAACGTTAAAGGTGAAACGTTAAAGGTGAAACGCGAGAGGAGAGCGCCGTGACGCTAAAAGGCAGACTTATTGAGCGAAGGCCGTACATGCGGATTTTGCGCGAGTTGAGGGACGAGCATGTCATCAAGGTAGTCACCGGGATGCGGCGTTGCGGCAAGTCAACCCTCTTTGAGATGTTCGCGGATGAGTTGCGGGTAAATGTTCCCAAAGAGCAAATCCAATTTTTCAATTTCGAGGATTTGGACACCTTTTCTATTGGCGACTATAAGGATATTCATCGTTTTATTACCCAGCGGCTTGTGCCGGGCGCGATGAACTATATCTTCCTTGATGAGGCGCAGAACATCGCGGGATTTGAGCGCGTGGTCGACAGCCTTCATATCAAGAAAAATGTTGATTTGTACATCACAGGCTCCAACGCCTGGTTGCTTTCCGGTGAGTTGGCGACGCTGCTCACCGGACGGTATATCGAGATCTCCATGCTCCCTTTTTCTTTTGCCGAATATCGCGAGGCTTGTCCAGGCGCGCCAAATATATCAAAAGAGGAAAGTTTGGCGCGCTTCCTGTATCATGGCGGTATGCCGCAATCTCTGGAAATCTCACAAAGATCGCCAACGCAAGCTAATCGTTTTGTCGCGAGTGTGCTGAGCACCGTCCTGGAGAAAGATATTTTCCGGCGGCATAGTCGAACTGACAAGCAAGCGTTTGAGAAAATCCTGGACTATGCGCTTGATTCTGTCGGCTCACTGGTATCCCCCCGCTCAATATCGGACACGCTTCGCTCAAATGGCGGCATAGTGGATAAAGGAGCGGTTGGGCGATATTTGAGCTATATGGAAGAAGCGTTTTTGCTGTACAAGGTTCCGCGCTACGATGTACGAGGTAAGAATATCCTGCGGACTTTGGACAAATATTACATGGCCGATCCGGCGTTCAGGAAAATTCGCCTGGGGCGCGGGAGCGCGGCCGATCGCGGGCACCTGTTGGAGAACGCGATTTATCTTGAGTTGCGCCGCCGTAATCGCGAGGTTTATGTAGGGAAACTGCGAGAGGCGGAAGTAGATTTTATCGCTGTCGATGATGATGGGTATATCTCATATTATCAGGTCGCCTACACGGTTACGGATCCGGTCACGTTGCGGCGCGAGTTGGCTCCGCTCCGCTCCATAGGCGATTCGAATCCCAAATATCTTTTGACCACCGACCGGGATGTAAACCCTGTATATGACGGCATACGGAAGCTCAACGCGGCGGATTGGTTGCTGAATGGAGCCCAAAGCTAAAGAGTAGACGGTTTCAGGGGATAAAGCTTTCGCCAGCGGTGATTATGATAGCGCTTTGGTTTTTTATCTCTCCGCGCTACAAGGATACGAAGCGCTGGAAGACACAACTCAGGCGGCGGCGGTACAGTTGAAGATCGATAGCGCGCGGCGCAAAATCAGCGCGAACAATGAGAAGCTGGCGGACGCTGTCGCTTACGTCTCGCTGGCGGGCGACTGTTATGAGGCGCGAGACTACGCTCAAGCCAAGAAATATTATTTGCTGGCTAAAAATACTTACGCTGAGTTGAAAGAGGACGCGAAAGTAGAAGAAATGACTTACAAAATAGAAGCGGTTGATTTGGCGAGCTACGTCGGCGCGACCGCCGATATATTCTCTTTGGAACCGCCGGCTAACGAGACGGAGTAAGGCGGGTATTTGTCTTGTCGAGGGAGGGATGAGCTTGAGAGGGAATAAGCTCAAGCGGCGCGTAGCTACTGTACTTATTATTACGCTGAGTATAAGCGTGATGGGAGGATGTGGACTGGTGGAGAAGGATGACAGGCCCTTGTGGCAGAAATATGTGGACGCCCAATACAACTCGCTGAAGCCCCAATTGGATCATATGATCAAGAAATATGGCGAGGAATTTACCATGAGTTACTATGGGACAGTTTTCTCGGTGGAGCATCCGGATTGGAGAGTAATTGTGGAGTGGGATGAAAAGGCGAAAGCGTTTCGGGATAACTATATTATCAGGCTCCGTAGTAATGAATTGGAGGAATTGTTTTATGAGATCATCGAGCCGATTTATGGTGACTGCAAGATTTATTCTTTACCATGTGATACAGCGTTCAGCTCGTCGAATGTAGATACAAATGCAGAGGAGCTATTGACTGGGGATCGCATTTGCGTACAAATATGTTTTTTTGTAATTAAAGATCCCAGTAGTAAGACAGAGGATTTTCAAAAATTGGTTCAAACTCTGGAAGAAAAACAATATATAGCGGAATTAGCGATGTTGTATGTGGATGTCACTGGATTAGCGGAAGTCACTAGGGAAAACCATAATGACTCTTTCTTTAGCGACGAGAGCCGCTATAGTTGGCGATTAGTACATGGGATAAATAAATATTATCAATGGGACGAAAGCCGATGGAGAAAGGGTGAATTAGTACCCTCAACAGAGGTCTGAATCTTCAATGCGATGGGCTAAAGCGGAAGGGATGTGACTGAGATGACGAACCTGATACCAGGGGTGGCGGCATCCGAGGAATTGGCGGTGCTGGAGCAGGCGGCCTACCAGACAGCAATGTATTTGTCCCTTGATAAGTTAGAAATTACGGGAAATAATAGCCTTAATGACATAATATCAACGGCGTATGACAATTACGATACCCTAACACCAGACGAGCAAGAGTCTTTGAACACGCTAAAGGATATCTGTGATAATCACCCGGAGTTCGGCGAGGCGGTGTGCGGCAACCAAAGTTGGAACGACAGAGATAAATACGACCCCACGGGCATCCAAGCCTGCACCTTCACCCGGGCCGGCCAATTAAACGTCTGCTACAGGGGGACGCCGAAAGGCGCCTGGGTGGACAACGCCATGGCGATGAGCGGCGATTTGGACGCTGATTACTTGAGTTCCTACAAAGGGGTGACGGTGTCGCCCATGCAGCTAAAGGCCATCCAGTATATGGAGGAAATCATCGCCGACGGCAACTAGGAGGCTGACAGGATCGCGTTGACCAAAGCGGTAGATCGGGAAGTGATAGGAGCGCGCCCCTACGAGTTGGACGCGATATGGCGAAGCTATGTCAGTGAGTTTTATTATGGCCTGGCCAGCGCGTTTTTTGTCAGGAACACTAAAACCGCCTTTGTGGCCGGCGGGATAGGGGACTTGATTTTGGCGGAGAAAGTGGATTTTATTTTTGGCCGGGGTGGGAAATATGTACACCGCGGCTCGTTTGGATATTGTGGAAAGCTTTATGCGCCGCGGCGCTGTGGGCTTGGGGCTGGAAGAAGTGGAATTGGTTTGATGTAGAAATATAAAAAATGCCTGTAAGCTTAATCTGCTTAATAACTTCTTTTCCAATTGGCGAACACTTGCGTGGCTTCCGATAAGAAGTCGTAGGAAATCGTGATGGTCTCGTCCGTCACAACTTTATCCCCGGCAAAAATCGGCCAAGGATTGCACCCGCGCGACCGCGCCTCGACTTGGCTTGTCTTGAAGCGATTGCCGCAGTTTTGACAGACCAGAGCGTCCCCGTCCTGCTTGTAGTAGCCCCTGCCGGAATCGTAACACACCTCACAGGTGTTAAACGCGGTGCGAATCGTTCCGTCCGGCGCTTTTACCGCGAGTATCTCCATCGCCGTCCCGTCAATCTCGATCGGATAAAACTTGGCGGTGTCGGAAATATCCGCGACTTGGATAGTTAGTGTTTCGCCCTCTTTGATTTCCATCGCGCCGTCCGCTCCCGCCGCGCCGGAATTGGTGTCGGCGCTTCCCGCGCCGCTCGCGCTTTCCGCATTGTTGGCGCTCCCTGTGTTGGCGCTCCCTGTGTCATTCGCGCTTCCCGCGCCGCCGCCCGCGCCGCCTGAGCATCCCGCCAGCGCGAACGCCAGCGTCAATGTCAACGACAGCGTCAACGCCGCGACGACGGCCGGCCTCTTGATACTGTTTCCTATAGCGGTTTCTTTCTTTGCCTGTGTTCGCGTGATAAGATACCTTAAAAATTCCATAATGGCGCTTTCCTTTCTCAATTTTGGCAATGGCGTCGCGTCGCGGCGCGAAGCCGCCGCCCAAACCACCGCGGCGATGCTTATGACTTTCAGTTTAGCCGAATGATTTGTAGAAATTGTGTGCGTCATTTTTTTTGCGGTTTTTTTGCGGACGCTTGATGAAATCGCCTCGCGCATATCAAGAGCCGCTTGTATTTTACCGCGTCAGGATAGCCTGCTCCGTCGCCGGGTCGAACAAATACGCTTTCCGAGTGTCAACGCCAAGCCTGACTCGCTGGCCGTTGCGGCTGGCGGTGTCCGGCTTGACCCGCGCGATCAGTTTCTGCTCCCGATAATCCAGATACAGATAAACCTCGCTCCCCATAGGCTCCGATACCTCTACCACCGCCTCCACTGCCAAATCCGGGTGGGCGGCCAAAAACTCCGGGTCGTCCCTCAAATCCTCGGGGCGGACACCCAGGATCACCCGTTTTCCCGTCAGCGATCCCAGCGACTCCAGCGATCCCAACGATCCCAGCGACTCCGGCTGCCCCAGCGCCCCCGGACTCGCCGGGGCAACCGGTATCCTCAGGGGCAGCTTGTCCTCGCCGCTCTCGATCAAATACCCCC
>JAISDE010000143.1 GCA_031265035.1 Peptococcaceae bacterium
CGTCGGTCAGCCCGTTGATCACCGGCGCCTGGGAGTATTTCGCCAGCTGCACCACCTCCTGATGGCTGTAGGTACGAATCAGAATCCCCTCCGAGTAAGAGGCCAGCACCCTGGCCGTATCCTGAATCGGCTCACCCCGGCCGATCTGCAAATCGTTGGCGGACAAAAACATCCCCAGGCCGCCCAAATGATACATCGCCACCTCAAAGGACACCCTGGTCCGGGTCGAGGCCTTTTGAAAAATCATCGCCAGTGTCTTGCCTTGCAGCAACGTATGGGGGATACCTTTTTTCTGCTTTTCTTTCAGCTCGATCGCCAAATCCAGCAGGAACTGAAATTCCCCGGCGCTGTAATCCGTCAAAGAAACGTAGTCTTTCCCTTTTAATGGAGCGTTCACGCTTTCCCCTCCTCGTATTGCCTTACATTATACTGACTTATATTATACTGACTTATATTATACTGACTTACATTATGATTGATCCTCATCGTCGGCAGCCGGCCAGGACTTCCCGCAAGACGCCCAACGCCTGATCGATTTCCGCCTCCGTCACCACCAGGGGCGGCACCAACCGCAACACCTGCCCGTGGATGCAATTGATCAGCAGCCCCTTTTGCCGGCATTCCTCCGCGACCTTATTGCCGTCGCAGGTCACCTCGATCCCCAGCATCAGCCCCTGGCCGCGGACATCGGTGATCAGGCCGGCCAGCTCTGTCCAGCCCCCGACCCGCTCCTTGATATAACGGCCCTTTTGCTCCGCCGCCGCCGGCAAATCTTCCCGCAGGATGACGGACAAAGAGGCCAGGGCCGCGGCCGCCACCAGAGGCCCGCCGCCAAAGGTGGCGGCGTGCTCGCCGGGCTGCAGCGCCGTCGCCGCCGCGCCCCGGGCCGCCAGCGCCCCCATGGGCAGCCCGCCGCCCAAAGCCTTGGCCATGGTAAAAACATCCGGCGTCACATCGAGATGCTGATAGCCAAAAAGCTTGCCGGTACGGCCAAACCCGGTCTGCACCTCGTCGATCATGAGCAGGAAATTGAACTTTTCCCGCAGGGCGACCACGCCGGCAAAATAGGCCGGCTCCCCCGGCAAAACGCCGCCCTCGCCCTGCACAGTCTCCAGTAGCACGGCGCAAGTATTCTCATCCACAGCCGCCGCCAGGGCCGGCAAATCATTATAAGGCACATGTATCAGCTCCGGCAGCATCGGCCCAAAACCGGCCTGATATTTGGTCTGACCGGTGGCCGTCAAGGCTCCCAGCGTCCGGCCGTGAAAGGAATTGGCGGCGGTAATGATCCGGTTTTTGGCCGTTTTCCCCTGCCGGCTGGCCCAGCGCCGGGCCAGCTTCAACGCGCCCTCGGTGGCCTCGGCCCCGCTGTTGCAGAAAAAAACCTTCTCAGCGCAGCTGTTAGCGACGATCTCTTTCGCCAGCTTTACCTGATTCTCATTCCAATATAGATTGGAGCAATGGAGCAGAATTTCCGCCTGCTCCCGGATGGCCTTTACCACAGCCGGATGGCAGTGCCCCACATTATTGACCGCGATCCCCGCCACAAAATCCAGATAAACCGTACCGTCCCCATCCCAGACCTTGGCGCCCCGGCCCCGAGCGATGCCCATCGGGCAGCGCCCATAAGTATTCATCACATAATCCTGCCCCATGGCTATCATACCCTGATTATCCACGCTCTGTCCCCCTTCCGCTGACTTTTGCTGTCTAATCCGCTTTTTTCACCCAGGTACCGATGCCCTCTTTAGTAAAAATCTCCAATAATAAAGCGTGAGGCTGGCGGCCGTCAATAATATGAACATTCTCCACGCCTTGCTCCACAGCCTCCAGGCAGCCTTTGGCCTTGGGAATCATGCCGCCGGTCAGCGCGCCCGAGGCGATCAGGCCGGGGATCTCCGCCGCCAGGAGGCTGGAAGCCAGTCGCCGCCCGTCCCCCTCGCCCAGAAATATCCCCTCCACATCGGTCAGCAACACCAATTTGTGCGCCCGCAGGGCGCCGCCCAGAGCGGAAGCCATGGTATCCGCGTTGATGTTGAGGCTTTCCCCTTTCTGCCCGGCGGCCACGGAAGACACTACCGGGATAAACCCCTGATCGATCAGGGTTTGGATCAGTCCGGGATCCGCCGACAAGATCTCGCCTACCAGGCCCAAATCCCTGTCGCCCTCGACCCGCCTGGCCCGGATCATGCCGCCGTCCTTGCCGCAAAGCCCTACCGCCCGGCCGCCCAGACCCTGAATCCGGCTGACGATGCCCTTGTTTAACCGGCCCGCCAGCACCATTTCCACCACTTCCATCGTGACCTCATCGGTCACCCGCAAGCCGTCAATAAACTCCGGCCGGATATCCAGGCGCTCCAGCCAATGATTGATCATCGGCCCGCCGCCGTGTACCAATACCGGCTTCATGCCGATCAGTTTCATCAGGATAACATCTTTCAGCACCAATTCTTCCAGGGCGGGATCCACCATGGCGCCGCCGCCGTATTTGATCACCACGATTTTATCATAAAACGCCTGAATATAGGGTAGCGCTTCCGTCAATACCCCCGCTTTTTGCAACGGGCTTAGCATAAAACACCTCAATATCTCTCAGCCGCGATAATTCGCTCTCAGCCGCGGTGATTCACTCTCAGCCGCGGTAGTTCGCTCTCAGCCGCGGTGATTCGCTCTCAGCTGCGGTAATTCGCGTTGACGGCGATATAATCGTTGGTCAAATCGCAGCCCCAGGCCACCGCCGCCGCCTCGCCCTGATGGAACCGGGCCAGCGCCACAATCTCGTCCCCACTCAGGTAAGCCTTGGCCGCCGCCTCATCAAAAGCCACGCCCTGGCCCTGCCTCATCACCTGCAACTCGCCCAGATACATATCCACAATATTCGGGTCAAAATCCGCCCCGGAATAACCCAGCGCGCAAATAATCCGACCCCAATTGGCGTCCTCGCCGTATATCGCCGTTTTCACCAGGGACGACCCGGCCACAGCCTTGGCCGCCAAACGGGCGTCCCGCTCCGTCTTGGCCCCTTCTACCCGCACGGTCAAAAACTTGGTCGCGCCCTCGCCATCCTTGGCGATTCGCTGGGCCAAGTGGCGGCAAACCTCCGTCAGGCCCGCCACAAAGGCGGCGTAACCGGGATCCCCGGCGTCCCGCAGCGTCGGATTGCCCGCCATGCCGTTGGCCAGCGCCAAAAGGCAATCGTTGGTGCTGGTGTCCCCATCAATAGTCACCATATTAAATGTGGCGTCAGCCGCCATAGTCAGCGCCTCCCGCAGCAGCTCCGGGGCGATGGCGCAATCCGTGGTGACCAGGCACATCAGTGTCGCCATATTGGGATGGATCATCCCGGAGCCTTTCGCCATAGCTCCAAAGGTCACCTTATGGCCGGCCACCTCTATTTCCGCCCCGATCTCTTTCGGCACGGTATCGGTGGTCATGATCGCCTGGGCCGCCAGCGAGCCGCCGGCCAGCGACATATTGGCGGCGGCCTCCGTCACTCCCGCCAGCACTTTTTCCATCGGCAGGCAAGCCCCGATCAGGCCGGTGGAGGCCACCAATACTTCCTCCTCGCCACAGCCCAAAGCGGCGGCCGTCGCCTTGGCCATCCCCGCCGCGTCCTTTTTTCCCTGCTCGCCGGTGCAGGCGTTGGCGTAACCGCTATTGAATACCACCCCGCGCCCTTGTCCGCCGCCGGCGGACAAATGGGCCTGACTCAGCAGCACCGACGCCGCTTTCACCTTGTTGGTGGTAAAGATACCCGCCATAACGGCCAAAGTGGGGGAATATACAATAGCCAGATCATAACGGCCGGCCTTTTTGATCCCCGCTTTCGCCGCCCCAGCGAGAAAACCCTTGGGGGCAGTGACAGATCCTTCTTTCAATACAACGTCAACCATCATACATTCCTCCCGTTTTACCGCGAATAGAAAACGGCCGCCGGTCATGTCTCACCGGTCGGCCTATTCGCTTTTTTATAATTATACGCTTTATATTTATAATATGCAATGCTTTTTGTCCCATTTGCTAAAAAATTTTCAGCAAATTTTCAGCGGCTCTGATTTTCTTCGCGATCCTCATTATTATTGCTTCGGAACATCTCCGGAAAGTCGTCTTTTATACTTTCGCGCAACAACTTCTTGCCCCGATGCAAGCGGGATTTCACCGTGCCCGTGGGCAAATCGGTCCTCCTGCCTATTTCCTCGTCACTGCAACAATAAAAGTATTTCAGCAGCAAAACCTGCTGGCTCTCCATGGGCAAAGATAAAAGCCCTTGCCGCAGCGCGCTGCGGTTCTCATGCCTCTCGGCCGCGTCACTAATCGTATACTCCTGCCAGTCCAGCACTTCCTCCAAAGGTAAATTCTTACTACCCCGCTGCCGCATCAGGTTTCTGCCAATATTTACGGCGATCGTACTGACCCAGGGCAGAAATTTTTCCTGATCCCGCAGATCCTCGATTTTCTCAAAAGCCCGCAAAAAGGCATCCTGAGCCACGTCCCTGGCTAATTCCCACTCATGCAACTGACAATAGCAGAGCCCGCAGATCTTCTTAAAATTAGTTTCGTACAATTCGGCGAAATTCAAAGTCGATCAACTCCTTCTACAAAAAAACAGACCTATTGGCGCTGACGCCATAGATCCATTATCCACCATTTTGCCTTCCATTTATTTTACAGTTTGTCAAAGTCGTTAAAAAATTTTTTTGTTGCGCCGTCTTTGAAATTACATTATAATTTAGCCCGATCCGCGAATCAGGAAAATTATACTGGCTATACTGGCGAGCGAATAACCGCGGGAAAAGGTCGGGGGATCAGAGAACAGAAAGGGATGTGACAATAAATATGCAAACATACAAACGCGCTTGGAACACTTTACTGATGGGTTTGTTCTCCGGGCCGTGCGGGGGGCTGGCCGCCGCGGTCATCGTCAGCTTTTTCAACGACAGCGGAACGGTTTTTGCCGCCGTCGCCGTCGTCGTGTGCCTGCTTGTCTGGTATATCACAATTTTCAGCGAGAACGTCTATTTCACAGTCGCCGACGACGGACAGTTTCGCTACTATAAGCGCGGCAAACTGGTGAATGAGCTCGATTTGAGGCAATGCTATGTCGGCTATCACCGCAGTTCCCGGGGCTCGTCCGACCACAGCATTCAACTTAAAATCCTGCCGGCGGGCGCGGACGAGAACGCGACAATCGATATCGACGCCTCGCCTCTGGGCCGCGGTCGCTTTGAGAGGATGTTCGAGCGCATGGAAAGTCTGGCCGCCAACAAGCCGGAAGTTCTCTCAGCGCAATAGCTGACGACATAAGAGTTTACAACACAAAAGTTTACAACACAAAAGTTTACAACATAAAAACGGAGGTTTTTCCACATGGACTTGCAGCAGATTTTGGATCAGGTAAATTTGGCGGGGCTTTGGCAGCAGAATTGGTTTGTGTTCCTAATGATCGGCGCGGCAATGATCGGCTCGATCACTTTTGGCATGATGCGTATGCGGGGCGCGAAAGCCTCAAACCAGAACTTTTTGGCGGCGCACCCCGACGCGTCCAAGGTTTATCTCGCGGCGAAGGCTATCATGACTACGGAGGCGGCGAAAGCGCACAGCGTCAACGGAGGCAAGCCGGAGGTCTTTTTCGAGGGGGGAAAGAGCGGCTTTTACCTGGCGCCCGGACAGAATTCCGTGGAAATCAGCTACTCATACTCCCGCCCCGGCGTTTTGCATAAGACCGTGACGACCAGCACCGGCATAGTGAAAAAAGAGCTGGTGGTTGAAGCGAACAAGAGCTATTTTCTCGGTTTCGACCGCAAAGAGGAGAGGTTTACGTTTGAGCTGCTGGAGAATTGAAAAGCTGGGTGTTAAAGTTATTGAGCATTAAAGTTATTGATGCCTAGCGCTTTATTGGACAGTTACTCCAGCAGGCAGATATCTTCCCTGCCGTCGGCCAATTCCCGTAGCCGCTCCGTATAGCCGCCGCCGCTGAAAAGCACAAAATATTCCCGCCGGTCGGGGCCGCCCCAGGCCACGCTTTTTTTCTTTCGCGTCAGCGCCTCAAAAACGTTCGCGTCCATCGGCGCTTTGGTGTATTTGCACTCGCCTAAAGCAATGGTTTGGCCGGCCTCGTCCGGCGCCACAAGATCGATCTCGTCCTGCCCGTCCCACCAGCGCCCGACCTTGTCACAGCGAAAGGGCAATTGACCCTCCGCCGCCAACCGCCAAAGTCGCTGCCGGCAAATGTCCTCATATACATAGGCGACATGCCGGCTGATAAAATTTTCCCGAATCTCCCGCAACACCAGATCCCCGCGCCCGGTTTCCAGAAAGCTTCTGCCCGGATAGACAAATTTAAACCAAAAATCTATAAACTGATCCTTGACGCGATACAGGCCCCGTTTGCTCTTTTCGGGATTATACTCTGTGACGGGAACTTCCCGTTCCAAAATATCCAGATCGATCAACGTCCGCAGATATTTCGTCAGGCCGGTCTGCTTTATGCCCATTATCGCGGCTATGGCGCCCAGCTTGCGATTGCCTGCCGCTATCACCCTGAGCAGCGAGAAATAACTGCCGATCTCCGAAACCTCGCTTCGCAGCAAAAACGCCGGCTCTTCGTAAAGAAAACTCCGTCTGGACAGCACATGCCGCTCAATCGCCTTGTAAATATCGTCTTCCTCCTTAAATAACTCAATATACTTTGGCACGCCGCCCGTAACGCTGTAGTATTCTATCAATTCCTTGCCATTTTTAGCGGGATAGAATTCGCCGTAGTGCTGAAACGGAATCGGTTTCAGCTTAATCTGCCCTGTCCGGCGGCCATATAATGGGCTGCTGTAGGCGAGGGTTTGCGCCTCCATCAGGGAAATCAGAGAGCCGCACAAGATGGCCATAATATTCCGCGTTTTCAACTTTTCCCATACTTTTTGGAAAATGGAGGGAAAGGCGGGATTGCTCTTGCCAATATACTGAAACTCGTCGATCACTATCAGCTTTCTGCGTTCAGGCTCATACGCCGCCAAAGTATCAAAGATAATCTCCCAGTTATCTACCGCGGCGCTGGCCAACAACGCGTTGCCCGTAAATTTGGCGACCAGGTTTTTAAATTGCCCGCGATTTATCTGCTCGGATTCTTCCGTGGCGAGAAAATACAACATATCCTTGTCTTTGCCAAACTCGGCGATTAGCGCGGTCTTGCCCACTCGCCGCCGCCCATATAAAATTATCAGAGCCGCGTCCTCTTGATCGTATTGGCTTTGTAAAAAGGCCAAATCGTCCGTTCGGTTGATAAAAGCGGTCATGAGATCACCTCCGGGAATAATTATGCCGTTAATTATTATAAGCAAGATTATTATACTTCAGATTATTATACTTCAAATTATAACAATTTCCCGCTCATTTTGCAAGGGCCGGGGAGAAACAATATTTGTTTCTGCATTTGTTTCTGCGGGATTGTGTGATAAAATAGTCATATCAACGGCGAGAGGATAGGTTCAGTTGTGATAGACGCGACCACATTTGCCCAATTACCTTTGTCAGACAAAATATTGCAGGCCATTGACGCCCTGGGGTTGGGGGAGATGACAGAAATTCAGCGCAAGGCGATCCCCGTGATGATGGAGGGTCGGGACGTGGTGGGCAAAGCGCCTACCGGCACCGGCAAGACCTTCGCCTTTGGCGTTCCGATTATGGAAAAGCTGAATCCGGAATCGCCCTATGTCCAGGCGCTGATTTTAAGCCCCACCCGTGAGCTTTGC
Source organism: Peptococcaceae bacterium (assembly GCA_031265035.1). GTDB lineage: Bacteria > Bacillota > Peptococcia > DRI-13 > UBA5745 > JAISDE01. The sequence continues at coordinate 7,746 of JAISDE010000143.1, forward strand.
ACACAAATTTGCGGCGATCTGCGGGATTTGGCCCGGTATTTGCCTAAAATCCGCATGGTGGCGGCTTACGGCGGTCAACCGATCACCAAACAGCTCGCGGCTTTGGCGAAAAAGCCCCAAATCGTGGTGGCCACGCCCGGCCGGCTGCTGGATCACCTGAGCCGCAGAACCATTTCCCTTGACCAAATAAAAATCGCTATCCTGGACGAGGCCGACGAGATGCTGGATATGGGCTTTTACAAGGATGTCCGCAAAATACTGGATCGGCTGCCCAAGAAACGGCAGCTGGCCATGTTTTCCGCCACCATGTCCCGGCCGGTGATGGATATTACCTGGCTGTATCAGCGGGATGAGGTGGAATTGTCCGTGGACGCGCTGGAGGAAAATCAGCCGCAAATCACCCAATACTGCATCCAAAGTCAGGGGACACAGAAAATCGCCGATATCGCGGAATTGATCCGCCAGAAGCAATACAAGCGGGTGATGGTTTTTTGCAATACCAAATACGCCACGGAGGCCCTGGCCTATCAATTGGACAAGTTGAAGCTGGAGGTGGCCTGCCTGAATGGGGATATGCAGCAAAGCGATCGGAGCCGGATCATGGCCGATTTCAAGGCGGGGGAAATCCGGGTGCTGATCTCCACCAATGTGGCCGCCCGGGGGATTGATGTCAATGATGTCAGCGCCGTGATCAACTTTGATATGCCTCAGGATAATGACCATTATCTTCATCGCATCGGGCGCACCGGCCGGGCGAAAAAGACGGGCGTCTCTTATTTGTTTTACGATGCCGATCCCCAGTCCCAGGAACGGCTGACCAATTTGATCAAGCTGACCAATTCCGTGATCACGCCGCTTTATTTTGACGAAAACCGGCAGCTGGTGGAGGCGCCGCCCCTCAAGACGGCAGCCGACCTGGAAGCCGAGGCGGAAGCGAGAGCGAAAGTGGCGGCGAAACCCACTTTCAGGCGAAATAGGCGACGCCGCTAGCGAAAATCCCCTGGTCGGCGCCGACGGCGGCGGACGGGGGACGGCCGTCAGTCCGGCAGCTAAAGCCGGGCTGGTTTTGATACAAACCGGCGCCAAGACGTTCGCTGTGACCCATTTTTCCCAAAATTCGCCCGTCTGGGCTGGTGATTCCCTCAATCGCCAGCGCCGAGCCGCTGGGATTGACGCGGATATCCATGCCCGGCTTGCCCGCCTCATCCACATATTGGGTGGCTACCTGCCCGTCGGCAAACAGCAAGGCCAATTCTTCCGGCGACGCCTTGAGCCTGCCCTCGCCGTGGGAAATCGGCACAGGATATACTTCCCCCGGCGACGCTGCCGCCAGCCAGGGGGATTTGACGCTGGTGACCCGTATAGCGGTCATGGCGTTTTGGTGCCGGCCGATGGTGTTAAATGTGAGGGTGGGGCTGCTGTCGGTCATGGGCCGGATCTCGCCGTAAGGCACAAGCCCCAGCTTGATCAGGGCCTGGAAGCCGTTGCAGATGCCCAGCATCAGGCCGTCCCGCCGTTCCAAGAAATCCGCCAGCTGTTCGCGGATCCGGGGATTGCGGAAAACCGCGGCAATCAGCTTGCCGCTGCCGCCAGGCTCGTCGCCGCCGGAAAAGCCGCCGGGCAGCATGATAATCTGCGCCTGGCTGATGGCTTCGGCCAGGCGCTTAACGCTGTCGGCTGTCGCCGCCGGCGTCAGGTTACGCAAAACCATCGTCGTCACAGCGCCGCCGGCTTTGGTAAAGGCCGCGGCGGAGTCGTACTCGCAATTGGTGCCGGGGAAAACCGGTATGATTATCCGGGGCCGGGCGATTTTGATCGCCGGGCGTTTTTCGCCGCGGGTCTTATAAAGCGGCAGGTCGGCCTTGGGCAAGAATACTGTGTGATCCGCCAGCAGTACGCCGGGGGCGGGGCGCTGGCCGCCTTGGGGATCAGACAGCAACCCGTCGGGGACGGCCTCTTTTGCTTTGGTGGGGAAGATCGGTTCCAAGGTGTCCTCCCAGCTTTGCCGCAGCGCCGCCAGCGGCAGCGCGGCGAGAACCGCGGGGGCGGCGGGGGCGGCTGCGGGGGCGGAGGCGACGGAGGATGAGGCGGCGGCAGCATTGGTTGCGCTGGCGTCGCGGCCGCCGTTGGCGGCATTGGCGGCGTTGGCGGCGTTGGCGGCGTTGGCGGCGTTGGCGGCGTTGGCGCCGACCGCGCCGGCTGTGCCGGCTGTGCCGTCCCGCACGGTAATGACGGGTTGAGCCGTTACCCAGCCCAGACAAAGACCGTCGGCCGCGGCCAGATCTGCCGGGGGAAAATCCGGCGCCAATTCCAGCAGCAGGCTGCCATAGGCGGGGACGAACCAATCCCCGCCGCTGCCCTGCCACAGCGGGCCGGCGGGGGCTGGGGCAGCGGCCGGAGCCGCGGCTCCGGCTACGGGCTGGGGCCGCTCCGGGCCGCCGGCGCTAGCCAGCGGCCGGATAAAAAGGTCGGCCCCCAAATCGTTGCCGAAAGCGGCCTTCGCCAACGCCGCCGCCAGGCCGCCCTGCCCTATCGTCCCGGCGGAGACGATGGCGTCCCGGTATCGCTCCACAAAAGCGAAACCGCTTTTCAGCCGCGCCATATCCGGCCGGCCCTGGCTATCCCGGCCCAGCGGCAGCAAGGCCAACAGGCTGCCGGGCTTTTTCCACTCCGGGGAAAGGACTTGCCGGATATCACCGACAGAAAGGGCGAAAGCGCATAAGGTAGGCGGCACCTCCAAATCCTGAAAGGTGCCGGACATGCTGTCCTTGCCGCCAATAGCCGGCACACCCAGGGCGGTCATGGCAGTCTGCGCCCCCAACAAAGCCGCCATGGGCAGACCCCATTTGACCGGATCGGCGCCTAGGCTGGGAAAATATTCCTGCAAGGATAACCTGGCCGCCAGGGGTCTGCCGCCGGCGGCGGCCAACCGGCTCAAGGCGTCCACCACGGCGTAAAGGCCGCCGTGAAAGGGACTCCATTGAGACAGGCCGGGGTCAAAGCCATAACTCATCCAGGTGCCTGTCCAGGTCTCTCCCCCCGCCACCGGCAGCTTGGACACCATGGCCTGAGCCGGCGTCTCCTGCCGGCGGCCGCCCAAGGGAAAAAGCGCCGCGCCGGCGCCTATGGTACTGTCGAATTGCTGGATCAGCCCTTTTTTCCCGCAAATATTCAGCTCACCCATCGCCAGGCGCCAAGCCTCCGCCAGGGAGGGCGCCGCCTGCCGCAACCTCTTGCCCTCGGCGGCGAAATAATCCCCGGCCGCCGGTTGGGCGATATGAGCTTTTGTCTTTTGGGCGACGCCGGCGGTATCCAGGAAGGCTCGGGACAAATCCACTATCACCTTGCCCCGCCAGCGCATTCTCACGCGGCCATGGTCGGCTATCCAGGCCACCTCGGTGGCTTCCAGATTCTCCGCGGCGGCCAGCGCCAGCGCCAGCGGCAAATCGTCGGGATCGATCACCACCGCCATGCGCTCCTGCGACTCGGAGATCGCCAATTCCGTGCCATCCAGGCCGGCGTATTTTTTGGGTATCCGATCCAGGTCGATGTCCAGGCTGGGGGCCAATTCCCCAATTGCCACGCTGACGCCGCCGGCGCCAAAGTCATTGCACCGCTTTATCAGCCGGGCAAAGGCAGGATCGCGGTACAACCGTTGCAATTTGCGTTCCGTGGGAGCGTTGCCCTTTTGCACTTCCGCGCCGGCCTCGGCGACGCTCCGGGCGTCATGGGCCTTGCTGGAACCTGTCGCGCCGCCGCAACCGTCCCGGCCGGTGCGCCCGCCCAGCAGCAGCACCAAATCCCCCGGCCGGGGCGGCCGCCGCCTCACCTGGGCGGCGGGGACGGCGCCCACCACAGCGCCAATCTCCAAACGTTTGGCCTTGTAACCGGGATGATATACCTCATCCACCAGCCCCGTAGCGATCCCAAGCTGATTGCCGTAGCTGCTGTAACCGGCCGCCGCCCGCCGGGTGATGACCCGCTGGGGCAATTTGCCAGGCAAGGTTTGACTCACCGGCTCCCTGGGGTCGCCGGCGCCGGTGACCCGCATCGCCTGATAGACGTAGGCCCGCCCGGAGAGCGGGTCCCGGACGGCGCCGCCGATACAGGTAGCCGCGCCGCCGAAAGGCTCAATCTCTGTAGGATGATTGTGGGTCTCATTTTTGAACATGACCAGCCAAGGCTCCAGCCCCGCCGGCGTGTCCGCCCAAACCTTGACGCCGCAGGCGTTGATTTCCTCAGACGCGTCCAAATCCGTCAGCCCGCCGGCCTGACGCGAGGCCCGCGCGTTGACGGTCGCCATATCCATCAGGGAGACAGGCGGCTCCTCAGTGGCGGCGTCGGCATTCGCGCAGGGAGCGGCGCCGGCATCAGCATTCGCGCTGGGAGCGTTGTCCACTCCAGCGCCTACCTCAGCGCCGGTTATCCCGCCGACGCTAGCTCCAGCGCTATTACTCGCGTCCGCTCCAGCGCTATCACTGGCGTCACCGCCCGCTCCCCTGCCGGCCGCCTGCCGGCGCAAAGCCAAATATTCTCGTATGCTTTCCTCTATCGCCGCCCGGTAAGGGCCATCCGCCACCGTATATTCCTCAATGACGGCGCGAAAGGTGGTGTGGCGGCAGTGATCAGACCAATATGTATCAATTACCCGGATTTCCGTCCAAGTAGGCTCCCGCCCCTCAGCCTGAAAATATCGCTGGCAAAAAACCAAATCCGCCGCCGTCATGGCCAGGGCATACCGCTGCCGGAAACTCTCCAGCTCACCCGCGCCCAACTGCCGAAAACCGTCCAATATCGCTACATCAGGCGGCTCCGCCGCCGCCGTCGGCAAGGTCTCCGGTTTAGCCAGCGCCGCCAGGCGGGAATCCACAGGATTGACGCAATATTGCCGGACAGCCGCCTGATCGGCCGCTGTCAGCGCTCCCCTCAGCACATAGACCTTGGCCGCGCGGGTCAACGGCGTCTCGCCCAGCGTCAACAGCTGAACACATTGGGCGGCGCTGTCCGCTCGCTGATCATATTGGCCCGGCAGATATTCCACCGCCATTACCCATTCGTCCGCCGCCACCGGCAAACTCTCCGGATACAGGCGCTCCACCGCCTTTTCGCCAAAAATCTGATCGCGGGCCGCCTCAAACTCCGCCGCCGTCAACCCCGCCACATCATAGCGGACAGCCAGGCGCAAGCCGGTAATCCGGGTCAGGCCCAGGTTCTCCCGCAGATCCCTGAGCAGGTCTTGAGCCTCAATATCCTCGCCCGGCTTCTTTTCCACAAATACCCGCCTAACCTGACCCGCCATCCGATCATTTCCCTTCCGCTCAATTCCCTGCCGCCCTATACTATATTAACTTATCAACTTATTCCAAGTTGACAACTCGCAAAAACTTGCCAACTTGTACTAAATCAACCCTACTCGCGCCAAATAAATAATAGTGGCTAAGAATAGGCCCTTTTCCCGGCCCATTCTTAGCCACTGTCCAAATTTCCGCGCGAGATTTCACAACTTACTTATCGCGCTAGTCCTTACTCCGCTTTAGGCGCGCCCACAGGGCAGACATCGCCGCAAGCGCCGCAGTCAATGCAAGTGTTGCCATCGATCACATACTTGTTGTCCCCTTCGGAAATCGCCTCAACAGGGCAACCGGAAGCGCAAGCGCCGCAGCTGATGCAATCATCGCTGATGATATAAGCCATTTCTCTCACCTCCTATCCTACTTAGGCAGCGTCATTGAAGGGCCTTTTCACTTATCCCCTGCCGCCGCCTGAATCCCCCCCGTCACTGAAAAACCTCTTTTCCAGCTAAATTATAACTTGACCCGGCGGATAAGGCAAGGGGATATTTCAAACCGCTATAATTGTTTGACGAGTTGACGAGTCCCAAGGGTATGCCCCCTTCCTCCGCCTTGTCTGGCGGAAAAATTCTCGCCGCTTGCTGACAAGTCTAGCTGACACACACTACTCGTTTTTCAGAGCGCTGTCCCTTTTGAGGGGATAAATAAATCGGACATATCGGCGCCCTCCAGCTCAAGCAGCCTCACCTTGGTTGGGATGCCGCCGGCGTAGCCTGTCAGGCTGTCGTTCCCGCCCACCACCCGATGGCAGGGAATGATGATGCCAATCGGGTTATGCCCGACCGCGCCGCCCACCGCCTGCGGGGACATTCTCGCCCTCCCCATTTTCGCCGCCAGCTTTTGGGCGATGCCACCATAGGTGACGACCTCGCCGTAGGGTATTTCCCGCAAAATATCCCACACCCCCTGACGAAAGTCGCCGCCGGCAGGCGCTAACGGCAACTCGGCAATGGCGGGTTTCTTGCCCGCGAAGTACCGATCCAGCCAGTCCCGGGCCGCTTTGAGCACGGGTATGCCGTCATTTTCCCTCAATTCCGGCAAAATAGTACCGCCATAATATTTCTGCCCATAAATCCACAGGCCGACAAGATTTTCGCCGTCACAGGCCAGTTTTAAGGCCCCTACCGGAGATTGATACGACGCGGAGTAATACATTTTTCCCCTCCTTATAATGAGTTCCATAGGTTGACAGTGGCATAGCCGCGCCAGGGTCGCCACGCCGCCGCCAGGGCCAGCACAATGCCGTCGCTTTGTTTTTTGCCCGCCGCCGCCCGCTTCCTCAAGGCTGTGGGCGCCAGCTTATAACGCTTTTGGAAGGTCTCGTTAAAGCGGCGCGCGCTGCCGAAGCCCGCCGCCATCGCGACCCCAAGCACAGATAGATCGGTGTCGGTGAGCAGGCTTTTGGCCAGGAGCAAGCGGCGGGTTTGCAGATATCGCACCGGGG
>JAISDE010000168.1 GCA_031265035.1 Peptococcaceae bacterium
TTCATACTGTGTTCCTTTCCCGGCTTTTGCCGATTAGCGTGTCTGACATTCGTGTGCCGCAAACGCCTGACTGCCTTATGTTTTTGGGTACTTATCCGAAATACCCTTCACAGTATAAACCTTTCAGTCTGTTCCTTCAGTCTAAAACCGACCCCCTAAACCAACCGTCTAAACTCAGATTATCACTTTTCCTGGCTCTTTCCCAAGACATCGCTCAGAAAGGCGGTTGGTTCCAGGATGAGATGTGTCCCGAAGTCATCCCGCTCAAAGGCGTCCAGGAAACAATCCCAGCCGCCTATGAAAATATCGATAAATTCCGCGGTATTGCCGCGCTCGACAAAACGGCGGCTGTATTCTTCCCTGGCTTCCCGCTTGGGGTAGCAAATAATATACGGTATATTCTTTGCCCGCAGCAACGCCAGCGCGAGCAAGTCCGTGGGTATAAGGAGATGTTTGCCGCGACTCATCTCCTTTTGAATAGCGCCCACATAATTACCCGGCCACCCATCCCGTAAAACATTGTCCGGGTTGGCTTTACCGGCCTCGCTTTTATCGCCGTCCTCCGGCAAGATGTATTTATAGGGCATACAGACAAAATCCGCGAACTCCTCCGGGCAGTTCTTCGCCAGCGCGGTTTTGCCGGTTCCGGCGTAAGCGGCAAAAATCATAGAAGCTATCCGCCTCCTTTTAATTTTGATCTGGTCGTCGCTCCGACGCCTCTACAAGCCTTACCCCGCCGTCACTCGGCGGCCGTCCCTGACCTCGCTGTCAAAGGGGCGGGGAATAATCTCGTCGCCCGCCGCCGCTCCGGCCAAAAGCTCCACCCGGCCGCCGCTTTGCCGGCCGGTGGTCACCGGCGTCAAAACCGCTTTGCCGCCCCTGATCACATACAGCCCGTCGCCGCCGTCCGGCAGGGGCACGATCGCGGCGATCGGCGCCGCTATCACATCCGCCGCCGCGCCCACCGTAAACCGCGCGTCTATCCGGTGGCCCGCCCCCGCCGCCGCCGGTAGCGCCTCGGGCGACAGCTCAACCAGGCTGCGGCTTTCCTCCACCCCTACAGCGGAAAGGCTGGTAGCCGCCACCGGCGAGATATAGCTGATCCGAGCGGTAAAAGCCGCGCCGCCGGCCAGGGCGCATTCCACCTCGTCCCCCAGCCTCATCCCCGCGACATCTTCCGCCAAAGCCCACACCTCCACCCGCATTTCCCCCGCCCGGTAGATTTTCGCCACCGGCTGATATTGGGCGACATAAGACCCCGTCTCTACATAAACCTCCCATAAAACGCCATCAAAGGGCGCCGTCACCGGCTCAATCCCCAGCGTCGCCTCCAGGGCGGCGATCTGGCTTTCCCAGGAAGCGATCTGTTCCTGATAATAGGCCTTTGTGGCGCCGGAGCTAGCGTTGCGGGCCAAGGTCAGATTTTGCTCCGCCGCCGTCAGCCGGCCCCGCAGCCGATTCATCTCCGCCGTCGTGTAGGTGCCCGGTATCGCCTCGTTCAGACCCGCCGCCGCCTGATACTCCCCCGCCGCCGCGTCCCGCTCGCTCTCCGCCAGCGGCAACCCCGCCGCCGCCGCGCCATTATCCCCGTATTGGCTGGCGTATTCCTGCCGGGCAGCGGCCAATTGCTGGCGGGACTGGGCCAGCCGCAGCTCCGTCTCCGTTTGGCTGGCGGCGGCCACGGCCACTACCGTCTCCCCCGCCGTCACCGGCATCCCCACCTGAAAAGGCAGCCCGGCGACGTCGCCCGCCGCGCCGGCGTTCAGGACGCGGCTCTCCGTTGGTATGAGCGTTCCCTGTACCGTGAAACTCTCCGCCAACGTCCCCGCCGCCAAAATCTCGCTTGTCACCGGGAGCGGGCGCAGCGCCGCCCAGATGCCCGCGGCGGCGCAGGCGGCGGCAATCAGGAGGAATAATGTGATTTTGACAGGTCTTTTCATTAGCGTCGCCTCAATTCTTACTAACTTCTCACTAACTTCTTACTAATCTTGCTAACTTCTTACTAATCTTGCTAACTTCTTACTAATCTTGCTAACTTCTTGCTAACTCCTTACTAACTTCTTGCTAATATTACCAATTTTTTTGCTAAATATCCCTTGGGCAGCCTTACTCCCGCTCCCGCAGCAGATCCACCGGCGTCAGCCTCTTAATCTTGCGGAGCATCAGCCGCCCGCTGAGAAACACCGCCAAAAAAGTCAGCAAAATTCCCAGTCCCAGCGCCTGAGCGTTGACGAAGCTGGGCAAGGTATACAAATCCGAGGCCATACTGGCGGAAACCCAGCGGCTGGCCGCCATGGTCAGGGGAATGCCCGCCAACACGCCAAAAATCGCCAATATCCACTGACCCACCGCCACAGCGTCCAGGCATTCCCGGCCCCGCAGGCCCAGCGTGAGCATCACGGCGATTTCTCGCCTCAATTCCTCAAAGCTGATCAAAGAGCTGACATAAATCACCGCCAGGCCGATAATCACCCCCAGCAGGGTCATCACAGCCATCGCCCCATTCATGCTGACCATCATCGCCCGGTACATCTCCAGCCGCTCCTGCCGGCTGGTCACCGCCGCCACCCCGGCGGCGCCCCGGAATCTCTCCCCCAGCTCCTGAGCGGCCGCCGGGCTGCCCTGAATCAGCACCGCCGTGTAGCCGCCGCCATAATCGCTGATCCGGGCGGCGGTGGCGTGGGTTAAATACACCGTATTGCCCATATATTGAGCGATGATAGAAGTCACCGGCAGGCGGCTGGTTCTGGTCTCGGGATATTCCGTCTCCACCTCGATCATATCGCCCAACCCCGCTCCCAGGGCGCCGGCCAAATGCGCCGAGAGCGCCACGCCGCCCTCCCTGGCCCGCTCCCGCCGCCCCGCCTCATCGTAGAGCAAGGTCAATTGGGCGTCCTCGTCGATCGCCCGCAAAACGGCGGTCTTCTCTCCCGCCGGCCCCCGCAGGGTCGCCGGGAACTCCAGGATCCCCTCCGCCCGGCTGACGGAGGGATGACGGGCGGTCAGCAGCGCCTGCCCGCTCTCCACCGGGCCGCGGAAATAAACAGTGATATCCTGGCGCTGATTTTTCTCCAGCTGGTCAAAAATAAACACGTCATACATGCTATACATGGACACCAAAGTGGTGGTAATCATATAGGCCACAGCCACGCCGGCCAGGGAAAGCGCCGTCCGGCGCCGGTTGCGGGAAAGGCTTCGAATCGCCATAATCCCCGGCGCCGTAAACAAAGAAAGAAAATGGGGAATCCGCTCCAGCGGCGACGGCCGGGCCGAGGCCGGCGCCGCCGGGCGCAGCGCCTCCGCCGGTCGCAGCCGGCCCAACCCGGCGGCCGCGCCCCAGCCCACCAGCCCGCAAAACACGGCGGCCACCAACGCGCCCCCAATCAGATAATACGGCGAGTAAGGCGCGCTGACCAACGGCAGGCTGAAATATACCCGGTAATAATCCACCATCGGGCCGGCGGCCCAATAGCCCAACAGCCCCCCCAGGTAGCCGCCCGCCAGGCCGGCGACAGCCCCATAGCACAGATAATGGGCCAGCACCGTCCGGGTGGACAGCCCCAGGGCCATCATCGTCCCGATTTGTACCCGCTGCTGCTGAATCATCCGGCTAAGTGAGATATACAGGATCACCGCGGCCACCAGCAAAAACAAGAAAGGTATAGCAAAACCCATGCTGGCAAGCTGATCCAATTCCCCCTCCAGCATCGCCACCGACGGGTGATCCTTCCGAGGATAAACCTGATAACAGCCATAAGGCCGCAGCGCCTCTTTTATTTCCTCCTTGACCGCCGCCCAATCCGCCCCCGGCCGCAAGGTGAGCAGAAACTCGTTAGCCTGGCCCGACCGCCCCAGCAGCTGGGCCAGAGTGTCGTAACGGACAAACCCGGCGTCATAATTGGTCAGATCCGGCAGCAGATCGCTGGCGTCCCGCAGCGGATAAATATTTTCCGGCGAGATACCGCCGCCGCTGACAGCAAAGCCCGTCCGCCGGCCCTGAAATATCAGGCTCAACTCATCCCCGGCCGCCAGGCCGTTGCCTTTCAGAAAACCGTCGCCCACCACCAGCTCCCGCCGGCCCCGCCCAGGCAACCGCCCCTGAGAGAGATAGGGCGTCGCCAACCCCTCGTCCCCCAAGGAGATCAGCTTCAACTCCGGCTCCTGCAGCCGCCCCGCCGCCCTGGGCAGGCCCGCCACCCGAACCGTCGCCGTCAACCGGCCCGCCGCCCGCTCCACGCCCTCTATCTCCCCCAGCGCCGACGCCACCCCCAGGGGCGCCGACTCCACCTGGGCGATGGCGTCCGGAAAAGCCGTCAGCTGATAAAACCTTTCCCGGGCGGCGATCAGTTGATCGGAGGCGATCCCCATCACGGCGTAACCGCAAAAGCCGACAGCGATAACCGCGGCGCAGACGCCGTAAGTGGCGATACCCCGACCCATCTCCCGCAGCATTTTGCGCCAAAGCAGCCCCGCCATTACCATACCAATACCTCTACCATGCCACTCTCTCTATCATACCAGCATATAAATCTCTCTGTCATACCAACATAACAAATATCTCTATATACCAGCATACTACTCTCTCTACATAACAAATATCTCTACAGAACCAACTCTTCCACCGGTAGCGGCGACGGGTTGATCCCCACCCGATCGATCCTGCCGTCCTTCATGTAAAATACCCGTCGGGCTACCCTGGCCACCTCGCCGTTGTGGGTGATCACCAGCACCGGGCAATGAAACGCCCGGCCCATCTCCAGCAACAGTCTCACCACGGCGGCGCTGTTTTTGCTGTCCAGCGCGCCGGTAGGCTCGTCACACAAAAGCAGCGCGGGGCGCTTCACGATGGCCCTGGCGATGGACACCCTCTGCTGCTCGCCGCCGGAAAGCTGGGCGGGAAAATGCCTCTCCCGGCCGGCCAGACCCACCAAGCCCAGCACCTCCCCAGGCGACATAGCCTCCTTGGCCACAGCGGCGGCCAAAGCCACATTTTCCAGCGCCGTCAGGGAAGGCAGCAAATTGAAAAACTGAAAGACAAAACCCACCACCTCCCGGCGGTAATCGGAAAGCTGGCCAGGCGTAAAAGTCGTCAAATCCCGCCCCTGGTACCACAGCTTCCCGCCGCTGGGCTGATCCATGCCGCCCAGAAGGTTCAGCAACGTGGACTTGCCAGAACCGGACGGTCCCAGCACCACCACGAACTCGTCCTGATATATCTCAAAGGAGACTTGATCCAGGGCCGTCACCCGGATGCCAGCCCCGTCATAATAACGGCTGACATTTTCCCCTTTCAGCACAGGCGCGCCAGAGCCGGCAATCCCCCCGGCCCCGGCCACGACCGCGCCTGCCGCCGCCGCGGCCGCCGTCGGCCGGCCAATCATTTCGCTAGTCATTTCGCTGATCACTTCGCTAGTCATCTCGCTGATCACTTCGCTAGTCATTTCGCTGATCACTTCGCTGATCATCTCGCTGATCACCTCGCTGATCGTTTCGCAGACCCAGATAAAACATATTGACCACCGTCTTGATCCTCTCCACCATCCCGGCCTTATCCGCCGAGCGGTAATATTCCCGTATCAGCGCCGCCGCCAGCAGCCGCAACACATACATCACCATCGCCGGATCCGCGTCCTGACGCAATAGACCGTTTTTTTGATCATTCTCGATCAAACGCCGCGTCTCGCCGCCCGGCTCATCCATTTTGATATAGATATCATGGATAAAATCCGAATCATCCTGCGCCATCCGCAGCCCAATCATATTGTAATCCGCCTGCCGATCCGCCCAGGCGAAAATCGCCGGTATCGCGTCGTTCACCAAGGAAAAAAAGCCCGCCTCACCGGCGCCATTCACAGGATCATAACCAGAGCTGACGAGAACCGCCATCTTTTCCCGGCTGATTTCCCCCAGCACATAAAGAAAAAGATCCTCCTTCCCCGCGAAATATTGATAAAAACTGCCCCTTGGTATACCGGCGTCCTTAATGATCTGGTTGATGGACGCCTCCGAGAAACGGCAGCGACCAAACTCCCTCACCGCGGCCTGAAAAATCCGCTCCCGCTTGGCCGCCGGCAAATTAAAAAACCTATCAGCGGGCATACCCTTCCCCCCCTCTTGTCCTGACACCTATGGCTCGTCAAACAATAACTTGATGTTTTTTACTTGCCTTTTGACCCCAACTCTATATTAGCATAAAACAAAAAACATGACAAGTCTGTCATGTGACAAAATCGCCATGTTTTTTACTATTTTTTCTACCCCGCTCGAATTTTACCCGGCCCGAGTCTTACCTAATATTAGTCCCTGATTCCGCCGGAACTATTACCAAGCGCTAACGGCGGATATTATTAACCGCCAGAATGCTCTTGTAGCGATCATAATCCCGATCCCGCACATAATTCAGCAGCCCCCGGCGGGCGCCGACCATCTTGAGCAATCCTCGGCGGCTGTGATGATCCTTTTTATGAATCTTCAAATGCTCCGTCAGATAATTGATCCGCTCGGTCAAAAGCGCGATCTGCACCTCGGGGGAACCGGTATCCGCGTCATGCAACCGATTCTTCTCAATCAAGCTGGTCTTGAACTCCTTGGTCATCACCATGATTTATTACCCTCGCTTTCTCTCTCCGTTTTCTCTTTTGTCCGGCGGCGCCAGGTAAGACGGCGGTAAATCGTCAAACCGGGCGACCGCTACGCGGCGTGAAGGTCTATCCAAAACTCTGTCGCCGCCAGTGAGAATTATAATCTATATCCTTACGGCAAGCAAGATCTATTTTTCGCATCCATTTCCCGCCGCCATTTCGATTACTTCTATCTGAGAAAACGGTTTAATTGCTTGGTGTCGAGAAATGCTTTATATTCTCAATCCAAACTCTTGTATATCGGATTCTTCAAACACACGAAACTCTTCACCGTTTCGCATTCAAAAACGTCATCGGTACATTGGAAGCAAACGCGGCGGCTATCCAAAGCGGCAGCGAGTGGGTCAGACTTATACCAACATCGCCTAAGAGAAAAGACATGCCACTTGATTGAAAACGCAAAGCCTGATTTGGACGGTAGAAGTAAAGCTACCGCTCCACGCAATCCCCGTCCACTATCAGACCTCGCGTGGAGCTAAAGCAATAGCAAGTATCATTTGTTACCTCCTGTTAATATTTGAAGATGCTAAATATCCGAGTTCATTACAGCATTCTGTGATTAGTTGCTCAAACCTGTTCACGGAGTAGCCTTTTTCAGTCTGAAGCGCGGGACGCGAGCTTTTGCCCGGATTCCCGCAAAGCGAAGCGGAGATCGGCGTTATCGCTCGCTTGTCCGCCGCGAGTCCCGGTCACAATAATCATATCCCGCACATCAAACTCCAGCAGCCGGAACATATTCTTTGTGTAATCATAGTACGCTTGAAACTTGCTCTGATCGGGGTTGCCCTGCGTGAATACGAGGATCAATTTCTTTCCGGCGTTTTCCTCTTTGAAGCGCGGCGAGAATCGCGGGGTGATTTGCGCGAACAACCTGTCCGTGAACACCTTCGCCTGTCCGCTCATCTGCGCCATATAAAGCGGCGAGCCGAGAACAAGCGCGTCGGCTTGTTTTAGCGCGGCATATATTTCCCGCATATCGTCGGCAACGACGCACCCGTCGCCACTTTTCGCGCATCCCAGGCAGCCTTTGCAAGGGCTGATCGTAAGCTCGCCGGAATGGAAGATTTGTATCTCCGCGCCCGTCTCCGCCGCGCTTTCGAGTATTTGGCTTATAGCCCATGCCGTGTTCCCGCTTTTGCGCGGGCTCGCGTTGAATCCAATAATCTTCATAAATTATTTACCCCCATCTTTCCTCAGATTTCTATAATTATACCATGCTTCGCGTCAAATCGCGTCAAATTGTGATGAGTACTGTTATGAGTGCTGTGATGAGTGCTTTCGCGTTCTTTCTCGTTTTAAGCCGCCGTTGAAAAAACACCATAAATATGATAAAGTGGCATTGTCGCGGATGATGTGACCGCCTGAAAGGACGCGAGGAAAATACGTACACCGAAAATATATCTTGACAACTGTTGTTACTGCAGGCCTTTTGATAATCAGTCAAACGCGATCATTAAGGCTGAGACCGACGCGAAGATGTTTACGCAACAGCTAATCAAATTCGGTGTGTTAGCGTTAGTCTACTCATATATATCGGTTCATGAGATAGACGCGAACCCGATAGAACCCTATCGATTTCGCTAATGAATTTGGAGGCGCGTTATGACCACTAACCCGCAAAACGCGGCGATAATGACCGCCGGGCTTGAGGTGCTGTTTGAGCGGCTCGGCGCTATTGAGGCTGAAATCTTCATTACGATGATTCAGCGCAACAACTTTGACTACACTGAATGGAGGGGAAAAAATTTGTGGGTTGGTAAGACATTCCGTCAGATCCACGAT
>JAISDE010000003.1 GCA_031265035.1 Peptococcaceae bacterium
ATCATACCCTGCATCCCTATACCCAGGGTCTGCTCAACTCCATTCCCAAGCCTACGGCGGCAAAGCGGCGGCTGTACAATATCAGGGGCATGGTGCCCCACTTGCTCCGGCTGCCCAAGGGCTGCCGGTTCTCCCCCCGCTGCGAGTACGCCCGGCCGGTTTGCCGCGCCCGGGAGCCGGAGCTTTATACCGCCTCGCCCAATCATCTGGTACGCTGCTTCCGATATCAACCGGAGCAATATGGGCAAGAGTATGAGCAAGAGCGGGTGGCGGAAGGAGGGAAAGAAGCATGAGCAGCCAAATCAAGGCGCCGGCCGCCCAGACCGCCGACGGGAGGCCGGCTGACACCAGGGCGCCGGTTGGCGCGGTACCGGCCGCCGGGGAACAGCCTCTGGTAGAGGTAGATCATATCGTCAAGGAATTTCGCCTTTCCGGCGGCTTCCGCAAGGACGGCCAGGTGGTTCACGCCGTCACCGATGTCAGCCTCGACATCTACCGGGGCGAGACCCTGGCCGTGGTGGGCGAGTCCGGCTGCGGCAAGAGTACCCTGGGCCGCCTGATCCTGCGGCTTTTGGAGCCTACCGCCGGTAGCGTCCGTTTCCGGGGCCGCTCGCTGGAGCACATACCGGAAAGGGAACTGCGCCAGACCCGCAGGCAGATGCAGATTATTTTTCAGGATCCCTACGCTTCCCTGAACCCCCGAATGACGGTGTGCCAAATCATCGCCGAGCCGCTTTATACCCACAAGGTTTATCAAACCAGGCAGGAAACCGAGGCCCGGGTCAAGGAGTTGATGCGGCGTGTGGGCATTCGCGCCGAGTACATCAACCGTTATCCCCATCAGTTTTCCGGCGGCCAAAGACAGCGCATCGGCATCGCCCGAGCCCTGGCCCTCAATCCTGAGCTGATCATCTGCGACGAGCCGGTTTCCGCCCTGGACGTGTCGATCCAGGCCCAGATCCTGAATCTGCTCCACGATCTTCAGGCGGAGGCGGGCCTGACCTATCTTTTCATTTCCCACGATCTCAGCGTGGTGCGTTATGTCTCCAATCGGGTCTGCGTCATGTTTTTGGGCAAGGTGTGCGAGTTGGGCGATACTGAGGATATTTTTCAAAACCCCCTGCACCCTTACACCAAGTTTCTGCTGGAGGCGGTGCCCAAGCCCAACCCCCATCTGCGGAAGGAGAAAAAGGCGCTGCTCACCGGGGAAATGCCCAGCCCCGTCAACCCTCCCGCCGGCTGCCGCTTCCATACCCGCTGCCCGCTGGCGATGGAGATTTGTACTAAAGAGATCCCGGCGACCCAGGATTTTGGCGGCCGGCTGATCGTCTGCCATCAGGCCCAACGTCTTTTTAAGGAGGGCTGGTCATGAGTATTGAGCGAGGAGGGACAGCTATGAGTATTGAGCTAGGAGAGACGGCTATGAGTATTGAGCTAGGAGGGAAGCTATGAGTAATGAGCTAGGAGGGACGACTATGAGCGATGAGCGAGGCGAGGCCGCCGCTAGCGACGGGCAAAACAAGGCCCCCCTGGGCGAGGAATTCACCCTGCCGGGGCGGATACGGGTGGAAACCCTGAGTTTTTCCGGCCTGATGGGCATTTACGCCGACGATCTAGTGGGTAATCAGATCATGATCAACGTCGACGAGCCTTTTGAGACGGCCAGTACTATCAAATCCTTTATCCTGGCCAGCCTGTTCGCCCAGGTGAGCCGAGGGGAAAAAAGCCTGTCCGATCAGCTGACTTATACCCCGGGCAATTTCATCGACGGCAGCGGCGTTATGCGCGCCCTGGAGATCGGCAGCGTCCTGTCCGTCAAAAATTTGGCCACCCTGATGATCATCGTCAGCGACAATGTGGCCTCCAACATCCTGATCGACTACCTTGGCCTGGAGCGAATCAACGCCGACATAGCGGCGCTGGGTTTCGCCAATACCCGCCTCCACCGCAAGCTGGGCGAGGACGGCTGGGGGCCGCTGGGCACCACCACGCCCAGGGAATACGGCCGCCTTTTCACCCTGATCGCCAAGGATGAGCTGATCGACCCCGCCAGCAGTCAGGCCATGCTGGCGATTTTCAAGCAGCAGCACTACAATTCCACCCTGACCAATTGGCTGCCGCATTATTATCTGGATGAGGACAATTTTGGCGGCAGCGGCAACCAGATTTATGTGGCCTCCAAAAGCGGCAGCATGAAAGCCTGCCGCAACGACGGCGGCATTGTCCACACGCCTTACGGCCGTTATATCCTGGTGATCTTCACCAAAAATTTCAGCGACAAGCAGTATCACAAGGAGCATGAGTCTTACTATTACGGCGGCAGGGTCAGCCGGCTGATGTTTGATCAGTATCTGGCTCTGGAAGGCCGGTTCGTCCTGTAGGTATCATAGGCTATTGTCAATTGTTGTTAATTGTTGTTGAATATTGTTGAATATTGTCAAATAAGCTTTGGTTGTTATATAGAGTTGTTATATGGAAAGGAAGATGGATTCATGATTATTGGTGTGCCAAAGGAGATCAAGCCCCAGGAGAATCGGGTGGGGATCACCCCCGCCGGCGTGGACGCCTTGGTAAAGGCCGGTCACATAGTGTATATAGAACGGGACGCCGGCGCCGGCTCCGGCTTCGCCGACGGCGAGTACGCGGCCGCCGGGGCCGCTATTTTGCCCGCCGCCAAGGATGTATATGACGCGGCGGAAATGATTATCAAGGTCAAAGAGCCTTTGGCGCCAGAATACCCGTGGCTGAAAGAGGGGCAGATTCTCTTTACCTACCTGCATCTAGCGCCGGATCCCCAGCAGACGGCGGCCCTGCTGCGGCAGAAGGTTGTGGCCATCGCTTATGAGACTGTGCAGCTGGCCGATCATTCCCTGCCGCTGCTGGCGCCCATGAGCGAGGTGGCCGGCCGCATGTCCATTCAGGTAGGCGCCCAGCTGCTGGAAAAGATTCACGGCGGCTCCGGCATCCTGCTGGGGGGCGTTCCCGGCGTGGAGGCGGGCAAGGTAGCGGTGGTCGGCGGCGGCAATGTGGGCATCAACGCCATCAAGATGGCGGTGGGCCTGGGCGCTCAGGTGACGGTGCTGGATGTTTCCGTCAGCCGTTTGTCCCATCTGGACGATATTTTCAACGGCCGGATCGTTACCTTGATCTCCAACAGCTACAATATCGCCAAGGTGGTGAAAGAGGCGGATCTGGTGGTGGGCGCCGTTTTGATCCCCGGCGCCAAGGCCCCCAAGCTGGTGCGGGAGGATATGGTAAAGGCTATGCGCCCCGGCTCCGTCTTGGTGGATGTGGCCATCGATCAGGGCGGCTCCATTGAGACCATCGACCGGGTTACCACCCATGAGAACCCCTGCTTTATCAAACATGGCGTCGTCCATTACTCCGTGGCCAATATGCCCGGCGCCGTGCCCCGCACCTCCACCTTCGCCCTCACCAACGCCACCCTCCCCTATGCCCTGCGCATAGCTGACAAGGGCGCGGAAAGGGCTATGCGGGAAGACCCGGCCCTGCTGCTGGGCCTCAACACTTACAAGGGCCAACTGACCTACGAGGCGGTGGCCAAGGATCAAGGCCTGCCCTACACCCCCGCCGCCAGCCTGTTTTAAGTTGTTTTAGATGGACGGTCGCGGGTGAAAATAAACTAGGGGGAGCGGTTCGCCGCTCCCCCTATTTTATTTTCACCCGCG
>JAISDE010000049.1 GCA_031265035.1 Peptococcaceae bacterium
GTGACGGAAGCCGGCTTCGGCGCCGATTTGGGGGCCGAGAAATTCCTGGACATCAAATGCCGGGCCGCCGGCCTGCGACCGGCGGCGGTGGTCATCGTCGCCACGGCCCGGGCGCTGAAAATGCACGGCGGCCTGCCCAAAACCGCGCTGGGCCAAAAAGACCTGGCGGCGCTGGAAAAGGGTTTGCCCAACTTGCTGAAGCATATCGAGAATATCACTCAGGTATTTGGCCTGCCGGCGGTGGTGGCCATCAACCGGTTCCCCACCGACGACGAGGATGAGCTGGAGTTGATCCGGCGCCGCTGCGAGGAACTGGGCGTCAATGTGGCCCTGTCCGAGGTTTGGGGCAAGGGCGGCGCCGGCGGCGCGGCCTTGGCGTCAGAGGTGCTGCGCCTGGTCGGGACGGGGGAGAACCGGTTCCAATATCTCTACCAGGACGGGTTGAGCCTGCGGGAAAAGGTGGAGGCCATCGCCGTCAGGATATATGGCGCCGACGGGGCGGATTTCGGGCCGGCGGCCCTGCGGGAAATGGAGAAACTCACAGCCCTGGGCTTTGGCGGTTTGCCGGTGTGCATGGCCAAAACCCAGTATTCCCTCTCCGACGACGCTGCCAAAATCGGCCGGCCCCAAGGCTTCCGGATCGCCGTGCGGGATATCAGGGTTTCCGCCGGCGCCGGTTTCGCGGTGGCTTTGACCGGTGATATTATGACCATGCCCGGCCTGCCGAAAGTGCCGGCGGCGGAAATCATCGACGTGGACGAGCAAGGGAAAATTTCCGGGCTGTTTTAAGGCGGCCCGGGGACGGGCGCGGCGCTGGCGCGTGGGCGGCGTAGGGACGGACGCTACGCTGGCGCGGATCCGGCAGCCTGACGCCGGCCCGGCGCCAACCGCGGCGCTGACCAGCGCCGGAAATCCGGAAGGAGTGAGCCGATATGGCTATGGCGGAAAATCAGTATTTGGCGCCGGCGGAGATCGCCACCGTCGCCCTGAGGACGGCGGAAACCAAGGCGGCCGCCGGAGCCGGGCAGCTTCTGGCCCTGGGCTTGATCGCCGGCGTCTTTATCGGCCTGGCGGCGCAAGGCTCCAATATGGCGGCCTACAACTTGCTGGCCAACCCGGCGACCTACGGCCTGGGCCGCTCCTTAGTGGGCGTCACCTTTGGTACCGGACTGATGCTGATTTTGGTCGCCGGCGGCGAGCTGTTCACCGGCAATTGCCTGATGATCCTGGGCCCGCTGGAAAAGCGCTTCGCCTGGCCGGCCATGCTGCGCAATTGGGCCTTGGTCTATCTGGGCAATTTTATCGGCAGCCAGCTCATCGTCTGGCTGATTTACGCCAGCGGCCTGCTCAACAGCAGCGCCGGCCTGCTGGGCGGCATGACCGCCAAAATCGCCGCCAGCAAAGTGAGCCTCTCCTTTGGACAGGCACTGGCCTCGGGTATCCTCTGCAACCTGCCGGTCTGCGGCGCGGTATGGATGTCCTATGGCGCTAAAGATATTATCAGCAAATTGGGGGTCTGCTTCTTCCCGGTATGGCTATTCGCCACCTCCGGCTTTGAGCATTCTGTAGCGAATATGTATTTTATCCCGGCGGGGATCCTGGCCGCCGCCAACCCGACCTGGACAGCCGCCGCCGGCCTCGACGCCGCCGCCGACCTGGCGGGGTTGACCTGGGGCAATTTCTTTACAAAAAATCTTTTTCCGGTTACAATAGGAAATATTTTGGGCGGCGCCTGTCTGGTAGGCGGGGTCTATTGGTTTTGCTACCTGCGAGGAAAAAACAAAACCCAGGCGTCATGAGCGGGTATTGTGTATAATCAGGCGTCACAGCCAGGTATTATCATCTGATATCGCATGAGTTGTAGGTGTCTTGGGATCGGCGAAAGGTTGGGTATGGACAAAGAAAAAGGGCAAAAAATGATCCAGTCGGTGGAGCGGGCTGTCGCCATCCTGCGCTGCTTTGAGGAACAGGAGGAACTTGGGGTCACAGAGATCGGCGAGATGCTGGGCTTGCATAAAAGCACGGCCTTTGGGCTGATCCATACCCTGCGAAAAGAAAAGCTATTGTGGCAAAACGAGGCTACCGGCAAGCTGCGTCTGGGGATTGAGTTGTTTCGGTTGAGCGCCGCCATAAAGCTGAACTTGAAAAATATTTGCGAGCCTTACCTGAGTGAGCTTTTGCGAATTACGAGAGAAACCGTCAATCTGGTGGTGCGGGACGAGAATAGCGTGGTCTTTATTGAGAAAAAAGAAGGCCCTCATTCCGTGCGCATCTGCACTAGGGTCGGCCAGCGTCTGCCCCTGTATTGCACCGCCGCCGGCAAAGCCATCCTGGCCTTTTTGCGGGAGAGCGAGATCCGGGGCTATCTGGCCCAGGACAATTTCGAGCCCTTTACCGAGCATACCCTGCGGACGGCGGGGGAACTGCGGGAGCAACTGACCCGCATTCGGGCGGAGGAATGCGCCTATGATATGGAAGAATTGGAGTATGGGCTGATCTGCGTGGCGGCGCCCATCCTGGATCGGCAGGGCTACGCCATAGCCGGCGTCAGCGTTTCCGGCCCCTCCATACGCATGGGGGAGGAAATCCGGCAATCCGTCAAAAAGCTGCTGCTGGAAAAAACCAAGCTGATCCGCCAGGAAATATAAGGCTGAAGTGAGCGTCTAGCTAAATCTGAAATGAGCGTTAAATAATATGGCCTAATCAAATAATGTGGCCTAATAATGAGACTTAATATTAAGTCCTGATAGTGAACAATAAGGAACTGTAATTGAGAAACAATAATTAAGAAACAGCAATTAAGAAACAGCAATTAAGAAACAATATGAACAATTTGTTACCAATTGCCCGCCCCACTGTTTTCTGGTCGAAAATTGTATTAAAATATATTCGAAAGCAAGATTTGCTGAAGAAAGCCGGAAAAAATTATCAGCCGCGGCTAAAATGTTTTCTTTGCGGCGGGCGGGGGGCATATTATGCCGGAAATTGGAGAAAGGCATCGGCATAAAATTGGAGAAAAGCATCGGCATATTCGATTATTATGGTCAGCTGGCAGGCTCGCGTCGCTGGCGTTTGTATTTTTTCTGCTGTTTTATTACCTGCCGGCGCCTCTCCGGGCGGAGCCGATTCTGGAAAGCGACTTCGCGCCCAGCCTGCTGACGGCGGTGATGGAAGTCACCGGCCTTTCGCCCATCTTTCCGCTGGAGCCGGAAGACCCTTTTTTCGCGGTGACCACGCTGGATTTGAATAATCGCGCCATCACCAGCCTGAAAGGCATCCACTTTTTTGCCGGCCTGACCCGCCTGACCTTGGAGCACAACAAATTATCCACCTTAAAGGACGCTGTCTTTCCCGACGAGATTCGCTATTTATCCTTTGCCCACAACGGGATCACCGATATTGAGCAGACCCATTGGCCGCTCAGGTTGCGTACCCTGGATTTGCGCAACAACCGCCTGATCTCCCCCCTGCATATCAACTTGCCGGAAAATATCAGCTCCCTGACGCTGGACAATAATTTCCTCACCTCCCGGAGTATTGGGCTACCCAAGGAGTGCGCTGTCACTTACGCCGGCAATTTTATTTATGAGGCCAGCGTCATCCGCCCCGCCTCCCTGGTGGTCAAAAATCTTACAGCTGTCAGCCTGCCCCTCAACGGGCAGCAAGCCGTGCCCTTTGTCAACATCACCACCTCCACCAACCCCAACAATCAGGTGCCGCCTCAGCTAATCAGCGCCTCCCTGTCCAAAGCGGGCGACAGCCCCGTCCAGTTGCAGCGGGAAGACTACCGCTTCCTGCTGACGGCCCGGCAGCCCGGCAGCGACAACCTGACCGTGCATCTGGCCCTGAATGAATATCAGCTCACGCTGTACGAAAATATGAGCCTGACCTTTCACAAAACCACGATCCCCATCACGGTCTGGCAATCCGCCGAGCAAAGGCCCGGCGCCAGCTCGCCCAACAACGGCGACGCGGCGGTGCAAATCGCCGTCAGCGGCCGCAGCAACAACGCGGTGGTGGACATGACCCGTTTTCCCGGCGGCAGGGCGTCCTTCAGCCCCGGCCTGCTGGCGCAGCTGACCGACCAAAACAAAAAATTGATTCTGACCCACGATTTTGGCAATTTGACATTGGACGAGAAAAACCTGCGCTCCATCACCAGGCAGGCCGCCGTCAGCGCCAACGCCACGGTATTGATCACCCTCAATACCTACGACATTCGCCCCGTGGGCTACAGCCCCAGCCGCTTTTCCGAAAAAGAGTTATACACCATCCAATATAAGGACTTTTATTTTCAAGCGCAGCTTCAGGTGCCGGGCGCCGTCCCGGAAGAACTGGATCTGGGCGCGCCGGTGTCCGCCACCCTATATCTAATCAACCAAACTTTTTCCGAATGGGATTTTCACCATCTGACCGCCTTCAAGGACACCGGGGAGCAGCTGGATCTTTTGGGCGGCGCCTATAATATCGCCAACGGCAGCTTCTCCTACATTCTCAACGGCAACGGCCGTTACGGCCTGGGCACCAGAGGCAAGCAGGTGCAATGGGTGGATTTGTCCGTCAATTCCACGGAAATCCTCCACTCCGACGGCACCGTAGGGCAAATGGATCCGGCGCCGCTGCTATACAGGGGCGTCACGATGATTCCGGTGCGCTCCGTCTTTGAGAAAATGGGCGCCTATGTCAATTGGAACCCGTCCATCCAGGCCGCTTTGATTTCCTTTGGCAATAAAACGCTCTATATTCAGGAAAACACCACCATCGGCAGCAGCGGCCAGATGCCCTACATGATCAACAACCGGATGCTGGTGCCGCTGCGCTACGTCTCCGCGGAAATCGGCGCCACAGTCCTTTGGTGGAATCAGGAAGGCCGCATCCGCATCGTGTATTAGCGGCCCGGGGCAGGCGCGGGGCGCTGGTGGCGGGGCGCTGGCAGATGAGCTGGGCGCGAAGGCCGTGCCAGTGCCCCGCCCCTGCCCCCGCGCTTGGCGGCGCTTAGGACTGCCCCAGCAATCGCCGCATGATCTCCTGATACGCGCCCTCCACATTACCCAAATCCTGACGAAAACGATCCTTATCCAGCTTCTCCCCCGTCACGCTGTCCCAAAACCGGCAAGTATCAGGCGATATCTCATCCGCCAAAACAATAGACCCATCGGCGACCTTGCCAAACTCCAGCTTAAAATCAATCAACTCAATACTCAAATCTCGCAGGTATTCGCTGAGATACTCGTTGATCCGCAGCGCGTAAGCCGCGATTGTCGCCAAATCAGCCTCGGTCGCCAAGCCCAGCGCCTTGATGTGATACTCATTAACCAAAGGATCCCCCAAAGCGTCGTCCTTATAACAATATTCCAGCACCACGGAGCGCAACTTTTCCCCCTCCGCCAACCCCAAACGTTTAGCCAGGGAACCGGCGGCGATATTGCGTACAATCACCTCCAGCGGCACAATGCTCACTTTTTTCACCAACGTTTCCCGTTCCGAAAGCTCCCGGAGCAAATGGGTAGGTATCCCTTTCCCCGCCAGATAGGTCATCAAATGATTGGTCACCTGATTATTGATTACCCCTTTATTCTGAATCGTCCCCTTCTTCAGGCCATTAAACGCGGTGGCGTCATCCTTGTACTCCACAATATATCGCTCCGGCTGATCCGTCGCGTAAACCTTTTTTGCCTTGCCCTCGTATAATTGCTCCCGCTTTTCCATTTTACACGCTCCCTTATTTTTTTGCCGTTTTTCTGGCTCTCATAACCTTGATTATATATTATAGCATACATTAACACAAAAATACATATTTTTCCGCCGCCTCTGAATTTTTATTAATGGCCCTGAATTTTTATTAATTTTTGCGAATCACGTCTTTGTCTTCATTCACCCCCTTTATTTTTGCGCGTGCCGCTCCCTTAGCGGCACCACAAACAGATTGCCAGGCGCCAAACAATACGGCCACTTAGGTGCAAAACCTTTTGGCCGTATTTTTATGCCCCAACTTCCGCTAATGAGGATTTCGTCAACCAGGCTGACATTTTCAGGTGGATTTATGCCAAATATAGGCGCTCAGATAGCGCTTTCTGGGATCAGCGACCCGGGGGGAATCCCCTCGGGCCA
>JAISDE010000171.1 GCA_031265035.1 Peptococcaceae bacterium
GTCCTTATACTCCCCCTTGGCCGGCTCGATCACCAAAAACGGGATCCTGTACACATCCCGCAGCTGGCTGATGATCCCGTAAATGGCGTTGCTCTTGCCGGCGCCGGTTGAGCCGGTCACAAATGTATGAGCTGTCATGGAATCCCGGTCAAGGCGGGCCTCGGTATCGCTGGCGCCGCCCATATTAAACACCCGGCCGAGAATAAAATTTTTGTCGTCCCGGCGATCATTCCTCACGACCTCCGCGCCGAACTCGGCGCGCTCAATCACGGGAAACCCCCGCACCGACTTGCGGGGCAGCCCCATATGTATGGCCAACTCATTACCGCTGACCAACGTCGCCGGCGTAACAGGATAGGCGGTCGACGCCGCGGGGTAGGCGAATACAGGATGAAGGAGATTCGTTATATAACCCCGCAGCGTGTCCCGCCTATCCTTGTCCAGACGCCCCCAAAAATTGATGGCGGAGGTCTCGACGCCGGAGTTCTCGCCTCTCATCAAAGCCTTATATGTCCCCGCCGCCATCTCCGTCGTCTCTCGACTGTCGGACAGGAAATAGGCCGCGCACTCCCACATGCCGACAGCCTCGCACTCGTCTAGTCGCTTTAGTTGCAGATCAATCCGCTCCATAATATTCGTCAGCGTCTTATTACGCGCCGTGAGCTGTAGATTATCTGAGGCAGTGGAAGTGACGCCCTGGGTATTGGAGCGGTTTTCGCTCTCGCCCTCGTTAACACTTTTAGATTCGCCAGTAGACAAACTCCGGCTGTCGGAGGTTCCCCGTGTTCTGGATGTCGTCGGTATCGCGCTCACTATGGCGCCGGCAGCCATAAGGCTCGCCCCACCCGTAACGGGAACGGCGGCGATCGCGGCGGCGGCGGTTAATATCTTCGCCGCGCTGGAAAAATCGTCCTGCTCCGTTACAGAATCGGAAACAGATTCGCTTGTTTGCGTCGATGTGTTGGTCGAGTGGGAAGTTCCGGTGGTAGTCCCTTTGGAAAACGCCTCGGAGACGCTCCAGGCCGTATTGGCGCCATAGCTTACCTGCTCGCTCTCGAAAGGTGACAGCCCAGTATAGATGCTCTCATAAGCGCGGCGGGTCGCCGCCAACCGCTCCGCCGGAACGCTCCTGGCCAGCACAATAGCGGTATAGCGCTGGCCTCCCATAGCCAGGGCCAGCTTCTCCAGGCCCTGGACAAATCGCTCATTATCTTTGAGTTCCGCGTCCTTGTTTTTGGCCACGCAAGAGACAACCGCTATATTTTTCGATGGCAGGCCGTCCAGAAACTTCGCCGCCTCGGCGTCTAGCAGGTCGGGGCCTGTCTTGACACCGGGAAATTGCCCCCGCAAGGCGTTGCGTAGCGTCTCCCTGAGGGATTTGGTCGTGCGCCTGTCGTCCAGGGAGCGGACGCCCATATAAAAATCCGTTTTCCGCCCGTCGCTGTCGGCGATAATGAAGACGCCGCAGTCAAGGTTTTGCACAGCGTTGAACACAGAGGCGAATTTATAGGGAGAATACTCATTCTTTTGGTAAACCATTTCCGTTATCCTGAACAGGCGAACGTCGCTGATCCGTCTCATGCTATCGTCCAACGGCGCTACCTCTAAGTCTGTCAGCTTGCGGAGATAGTTTTTCAGGACAATATCCTCCACCAGGCCTCTGGCCTCGGCCAGCTGATCCCGCAAGTCGGCGTAAGCCGGAGCGGGGCTTTTGGCAACGGCTACGGCGCCCTCCATTAATTCGCCGTTTTTATCTGTAAGATATAAAGCATCACTCATTATCGCGCCCTCCTAAATCTCCAGAATGGCTTCCACCTCGGCCTTAATTTTCCGCAGCCACACCAGTTTGTATTCCGATTCCTTGACCCGAGCGTCCGCATCCTTCTCGTTGGCGACATAATTCGCCAGCTCAGTGAGCTTCCGCTCAAGAACATCATCCAGCCTTTTGAATTCATCCTGAAAATAGGCAGTGATCCGCTCCGATTGCCTCATCGCGTATTGATAAGCGCTGTCGCCGTTGTCGTAAAGATCTTGCTCAATCGGCGTTAAAAACACCTGGGATATTTCCGACCCGGTTATATATTGAACACTCTTGCGTTCCTCGCTGTGCCAGCCCTCAGCGTCAAGCCAAGTCCAAGGCTTAAACCACGCTTTATCAGTGTTTACAACCCATTTTCTGTGTTCCTTGCTCACTTTTTCCTTAATTAATTTCTCGACCGGGAAGTTGATCACCGCTACGCTGCCGCTAATTAGCCTTAATGGATCGATAGCTACAGCCCCGCGACTGTCAACAGGCATGTCCTCGGTTAATGAGGCTAGTTTTTTCTGATACTCGTCCAACAGAACGGTGACGGTTTTGACTAAGATACCTCGGAACGACCTATTAAGCTCCGTCTCGAAATTAAACGCCCATACCTTCGCCGACTCGGCCAGAAGCTCCACCCATCGCTTAGCGTCGCTCAACTCAAACTCTTTATTTCGTAATGCCTTATCTCTCTCCGTTATCTTTTCCTGAAGTCTCTTGACAATCCCGTCAATCGCCTCTTTAGCGTCGGCGTTGACTTTTTTCATCGCGCCGTCGACGGCGGCCTTAAACTTTCGCGCTTCTTGGCCGGCGTCCCTCTTTTGGCGTATGGCGGCGATCTGATTGACTATTAACTCTCTATCTTCAAGGCTGCCGGCCAACTCGCGCTCGATCTCCGCCTCGTACCCCGCATCTTCCAGTTTCTGGATAAGCGCGTTAGCTATATCCCTGATCTTAGCCGTCTTGGCGTACTTACGCACATACTGCTGGATCGCCCGCTCAATGGAAATCACGCCCGTATGAATTAGCGCCTCGTCGGGGTTACTATATCTCCCCTCATCATTGTCCCAGTCCGCCCGCGTTCGAGCCAGTTGAGCGTCTATTTCCCAGCGGATACTGAGAGGAAGAGTAGCGTACTTTTCAAAATGCAGATCCGCGTTTCGATTGAGCTTTCTCACCTGCATACCGGCTTCGTCTATCGTGTCTTCGTCAACTTTCTGTTTGCCCTCAATCAATCGTATATTCAGGGCGGGCAAGGCGGCGGCGGGAAAAAGGTTGGGGTTGGCGATCCCGTGGGTTTTGAGATAGGCGCGGACGCGCTCCAGTGTCTGGTTTGTGTCGCCATCCTCTTTCTTGCGGCCGTCAAGCTTATTTACGACAAAAATAAACCTGTCTTTTGATTGCTTGCCGCCAACAGACATACTGTCCGCCACCCGCCGCAGCAGATCATTGTCGTCGTTGGTGCCAAACTCCCCCGTCATGACGTAAAGTATCAGGGCCTTTGAGGAATTACCCAGCAAGTCGCTTTGTACCTTTTTGTGCCGCTCATCCTGCGAGTTGTTTGGTCCGGGGGTATCGATGAGCACCAGGGAAACATCCTCGGCGGTCACAAAGGGAATATTCCCAACTATCCTGATCTCGGAAACATCCTCATCGGCGTTTAAGCTTTCCATAATCGGCAATTCCAGCCGCTCATACTTTTTACGGAGTTTTCCCTCTTTATCGTATACCGCCGCCTGAAAAGGCGCTTTTTCTTCCGGGCAGTCTTTAACGCGCGTAATTATGGCCGTGCAGGCGCCCTGCTTGGATGGCATGAGCTTTGTCCTAAGCATAGCGTTGATCAGCGTGGATTTGCCGGCGCTCATGGTGGCTACCACACACACCTCAAACTCGCCGCTTTTAGCGCTCGCAAATGCGTTCCGCACGTCGGCGTCCCTCAACCCATCCACAGGCCCTTGTTGGATGTCTTGAAATATCTTATCGATCAGCTTTTCTTTGTCGGCGGTCTCCCTAGCGGGCTTATGCTCAAGTTTGGCGGTCAGCTCCCCCCGCCTTTCGGCTTCCTCAAATACATATTTTATGTCCTCATAGTCAGGCAAGGCGCCATGGAACGTTACCTCGAAAGTTTTGTCATTATACTCGCCTACCAGTACGCCCGGCAGTTCCTCCACCCACTCCTGCAAACGGTTGCCATCGGCGGCCTTTTCGCCGAGAGCGCTGTTTTGCGCCGGTTTTTCCCCATCTACGTCGATTTCTGTCCCCAGCTTGTAAGGATTATACTTGATAAATACCTTTTTCATAGCCTAGACGCCTCCAAACAATATACTCCCGTCGAATCTTATACCTCCCGCGAGTCGTTTTTATTTTTTTCCGGTTTATTTTTTGTTTTCCTCAGCTGCTCCTTAAACGCCGCTTTCATGGCCTCCATGCCGGCCTCCCGCGTAAGATCGCCCTGATCCAGCTTGCCCATCTTTACCGCCTTGCACACCTGTATATATGCCTTGCCGAGGGCGAGGGTAATAACGCCCGCCGTCGCCGCGGAGACAGCCCCGCCAGCCAGAGTGCCCACCCCGGGTATCATTTTGAGCAGATTCGCCGCCACTGTCTTACCTACCACGGTCGCGCCGCCAACCCCAATAGCGGCCGTCGCCAGGGATTTGAGGATATCCTTGCTCACGTCTATCTTAAATATTGTGTTGATTCTTAGCATCATGACCACTTGCTCCGCCACAAGCAAAGGAGCGTCGGCGAAAGGTATAGGCACAGCCCCGGTCGCCCCGGCCGCCCCGGCAAAGCCCAGCACGGCGCTATCCGCTTCCTCAAGCATCTTTTTGATTTCGTAGTCCTGTATATCGGTCATCAATTCGTCTTCATAATCTTTTTTATCAGTGTCGCTCATTTTATTTTTCCTCCCGCTTGTTTAATTCAGAAAAAAAGCGTCTATGGCTTCCTTGTCTTTAAGAATTTTCTCATCGGGGCAGCCGGCGTATAGCGCCAGCATCGCGGAACCGGCGAAGGCTATGTTCACATTCAAGTCAAAAGCGAAATCAACCAATGACTTAAATTTCGCGAGTTCTCGTCTCAGCGTCTCAATTAGTTCCATATGACGCGCGTTTAGTTTCCCGTTGAGTTTCTGAACACTGTCATTATATTGAGCGATCAAGGCTTGCTCTCGCTCTGAAAGATTGTTTTTCCCGATTTCGTACATAAACATCCCGACGGCGTTGCCCATCAGCGCCCCCAGCACAGGAACAGGTATCAGCGCCTGTCCCATAACTGACGCGATAGCGCTCACCGTGACATCAAGGCAGACCACCTCGGAATTAACGATAAAGTCCTCGTTCGAGATCTTTCCTTGCCGTAGCGACAGCGCCTGACCGGCGACCCCAAACACAGCGGTCACGAATGAGGAAGCGACGGCGGCGGGGGTGGCCGTAAAATTCGTCAGCCCGTACACGCTAGCTCCCCTTATAGCGCCCTTCGCTGTTCCTTTGGCCGTGTCAATCCCGATATCCTTCAAGTCTTGCTCTGTAAACTCGTTTAGCTTTTTGCCCGAGTTTAATTTTTTCGCCACCCCCAGGCAGAAGCCCATGCCACCCTCCGCCGCGGCGCCGACAGAGGCCGCCCAAACACCTTCTTCCAGTGATGGTTTACCGCGCTGATAAGCGTCATACCGGCTTTTTTGGTCTCTGTCCTTGACTCCGGTTTCTTCCTTTAGCCTGCGAGCGTTGGAAATATTAACCTGAGCGTGTTCAGCGATTTCACCGTGCTTGGTCAGCGCGCTCCCAAGAATATGTTCAGGACTTCCCACAAAAGCTTTCAACTTTTGGAGTTCTCCCAACGACGCGGATAAATTAGTGTCCTGCGTTGATAAATTGTCCACTAATTCGTCAACGCGTAGCTGATTTAAACGGTCTATCCAGGCAGCGACCGCCTGTTCCTGAGAGTTTTTAACGATTTTTGGTACGTCCACAGCTCTTGCCACCTCTATCCGACAGTCTTATTTAGAGACTCGGCAAGAGACAGCGCGTTATTGACCAACGTGCCAAGACATGTTTGATCGTCGTCAGACAGCTCGGCATAACTGCCGTCCCGCGTTTTTTCCAAATCCGCCAGCCGCGCTTTAAGATTGTCTAGAATCAATTTTGTCTCATTATCCAGCTGCGCGACAATAGCGCCGGTCTCAGCCAGCCCCGCTCCGGCGATCGTGATTTTTTTGGCTTCCTCGATAGCCTCGTCAGCCACCTTTTTGTTTTTTCCGCTAAACGCGGCCAACGAGAAGGCGGTTGTTGCCGCCGATATTCCCCAACCTATAGGGCCGGCCATCGCCAAGAGCGCTTGACCGCCCACAACTCCGCCGCCGCCCGCCACCAGCGCGCCGCCGCCCAGCCAGGCAAGCTTCGCGCTAGCGGCGGCCGCTCCGTATAGAGTAGATATGGCCGCGCCTGTGGACGCTGTGCCAAATGTTGTCGCCGCCCACATCGCGGCGGTTGGCGCCATACTCGCGAACGCCATGCCAGCGGCTACTCCCGCCATCACATTGACGCCGGAACTCTTAGCGTTTTGATACGCCTCAGCGGCATAACTCTCAGTTTCACGGAATTTTATTCGCTCCGTCTTTATGGACGACATCTTTGTCTCAAATTCTTTAGGGGTATTAGCGACACTGCTGATCAGCGCCTCAACCGCCTCAATTTCTACTATTGCCCACTGGCGGGTAAAATACAATTGCTCGCATTTTTTCTGCACCTCGGCAATAGTAGCGTTATATTTATCCGAGGCTTTTCCGTGAATGCTCAGGGCTTCTTTCTTCGCGTCCGAATTTAACATAATACATACCCCTCCTTGTAATTTTTGGTAACTACTTGCGTCCATTTAAGTTTCGCTATTATATCCAGTTTTATCCGTACCCGTCATAAAGCCCCCCCATCCCGCCGATCTCCTTTTTCATCGCCGCCGCCAATTCCGGCGGCTCCAGCACCTTTACCCCAGCGCCTTGGCTCAGGAGAAACATCTTGATGCCGTCGCCGTGGGTCTCCGCCTCAATGATATATTCCCCCCGCTTGCCCCCTACGATTCGGGCCGTAGGCAGCCTGTCCAGGATCGCCTGGACAGACCGTCCCATAAAGGCAAAGCGGATTTTACGCAGAGGGCCGTAAAACATAAACTGGCTCCGCCGGCGCAATAGCCCCTCGTCAAAATCGGGCGCGCCCCCCGGCTCAAAGCCCTGCCGATGCTCCGTGATCTCCCGGATCCGATCCACCCGAAAATAGCGGGGTTCCTTATATTTGCCGGGATAATACGCGATCAGGTAAAAATAATATTCCGTGAAGATCAGCGATACGGGCTGTATTCTCTTTTGCGTCAGGGAGCGGTCGACCTTGCGGTAAAGAATGGTTATCTCTTTTTTATCGTAAATGACGTTGATCAATCGCCACAGATTGTCGATCACGCTGGCGTCGTGCTTGATCTCGCTGTAATGCAGCAACTCCTTCCCCACAATTCGCTCCAGCTTCTTGCGGTCACCCGGCGCGGTGAAGCGTTTGAATTTGGCGATCAAATCCTCGACCTTCTCTTTGGGAAACGCCCTGGTGCCCAGCAGGGCCTTGGCGATGGCAAACAACTCTTTGTCCGTCAGGAACTCGTCGCTGGTCAGGCGGTAAGCTTTTTGGGCATAGCAATAAGCCAGCTCCGCCTGGCCGGTCAAATCCCGGTTTTCCGCCAGGAAATCTTTGATCCTGGCCACATCCCTGGAAACGCTCTTGATCGATACGCCACGCTCGGCCGCCAGCTTCTTGACCGAGATTTCCTCGCCCCGCGTGATCCTGTACAAAATCTCCAAAGCCCTGTCGTTGTTGCTCATAAACCCCAACTCCCCGCTCCGCTATATCAGATCCGCTGATATATCTACCCTTGGGTTTGAGCGCGCCCCCGCTACGGGCGGCCGTTCACACGCTATAAAATGTCATGACGCCCGGCATTATCCCTGCCCCCTCGCGCTTTTTTATCAACAGTGTGCGGTAAGGTAAGGTCATCCGCACTGTGGAAAATCGGGGCAAAAAGGCGAAAAAAACCGCGAAAATTGGCCTTTTCGCGGCAAAAAAAACAGTGTGCGGATGACCTTACCCTTTCGCACACTGGAATATTTATAAATAATTTCCTGCTAATCATACTGTAAATGGCAGACACTTGTCAATCTTTGACGCGAAAATATGCCCAGTCGCCCCGCTTTCGGCCCAGAATTATTGTAGCAAGTGAG